>JAISGK010000046.1 GCA_031263155.1 Clostridiales bacterium | reverse complement strand
TAAATCATGACAGATTAGCTTGTGAAACCACGCCTTTAGGCGTAGCGAGTAATGAACTTAACGGACCCTTATAGGGTCCTTCCCGCATACCACCACTTGAAGTGGTGGTAGGGTGATTTCGGCGATGAGGACATTCCAGACGGCAAGGTCAGATACTTGAACATAGACATTACTTCCGGCGCCAGGGGCGGAACGGTTACCGCATATGCCGACAGGCCGAATGCGCAGCAAGGAACCCGGCTCGGGACATTCACGGTTCCGCCGAATGCGGGCGAAGCCGCCAGACTGAGCATGACGTCCGCCGACCTGAACGCCTTGAACGGGAAGCACGATATATTCTTCGCGTTTACCCCGGCGGGCGCAGGCAACACAAGTATGTGTGAGTTCAACTACCTTGAGTTCAGTCTCGTAGATGAGGGGACGTATATAGACGCCAATCCCGCGAAACGAATCTCATTGAAGTTAAGAAACGTCTATCAGCTCATGTGATATTTATACGCGCAGAATCCGGCGGAACAATGGCGTCCGCCGGATCGCGCAACCAAACGGGCGCGTCTGCAATGTTATCACTCAGGCGCGCTCTTGGTGTTCATGTGCGACTTGAGCCTTAAAATTAGCAGTTATATTTTACGAAAATTTGTGTTATACTATTATCAAAGGAGTTGATAATAGTATGCCTACGATTAAACCTATTTCGGATTTGAGGAACTACGGCGAGGTTTTGCGTGATGTTGCCATTGGTTCGCCCGTCTTTTTAACGAAAAATGGACACGGGCGGTATGCGGTTTTGGATATTGACGAGTATAAAGAATTTGAAAAAATGATGGCGTGGCGCAAGCTGAAAAGCGAACTGGACAAAGGGCGGCAATCCGGCGAGGAAAACGGGTGGATTGCGGCCGACGAGGTGAAAGCGCGTCTTGGGGAGCGGTACGGTGGCTAAAATCATCTATTCTCCCGAAGCCCTGCACGATTTAGAAAATATAGGCGACTATATTTCTAAACAGCTAAAAAATCCCACGGCTGCCCTTAACACGGTGAATGCCATTCAAGACAGGATTGATAAACTGAAAGATTTCCCACTTCTCGGAACGCCGCTATCCGCGATTTATGACGATATTGACGTTGGCGACTACCGTTTCTTGGTGTGCTTGAAGTATTTAGCGTTTTATCGAGCCGTAGAAAATGGCGTGTATATTGACCGCGTTATGTACGGACGGCGGGATTATATCACAATCCTGTTTGGTGAACGACCGCAGGACGAAACCGAATAAAATCGAATAAAATCGAATAAAATCGAAACACCTACTCTATAAATTAAAACGGAATCGTGAATCCGATCAAGCTTAAAGTCGTCAAATGACGGCGCATCAACCTCAAGTGATATTTATACGCGTAGAATCCGGCGGAACGATAGCGTCCGCCGGATCGCGCAACCAAACGGGCGCGTCTGTAATGTTATCACTCAGGCGCGCTCTTTAGGCACGTCCGCCACTGCTATGGAGAATGCTTTCGGAGAGTTCTCCGACATTACGGGACATGATTACACTAAGTCTGTACCATCAGGAAGAACAATGACCAATTTAGATAGTTTTCTGAAAACACAGCTTGCCGCCGATGTACCGGTGTTCATGCTGAATTATTTGGACTATAATCAAAATGTCGAGAAACTCATAACCCGTGCAAAACCCAATAGCCATTGGATGACAATAACCAAGTATTTTATCAACAACAGCAGCAATCCGGCTTATGCCGGTTCGTTCGTTGCTATAGCGACTTGGGGAGGCAGATACTCAGTCAATACGGATTATCTCAGAACTTCACTAAACTCCACGCAGTATTATTCGGATTTCTTTGCTTATAAAATCCTACCTTAAAAGGGTTACTGTGAATTACAACTATAATCGCGGCGGAGATATTTTCTCCGCCGCTGATACGTTTATTCCGCCTGATTGCCCCGGCGGTTTGCGATGATTCGATTTTGGAGGTTTTGATATGTTTCTATTTACATTATTTTTTGGATTTCTCCCCTTGTGGGTTATAACATTTTGTATAGCCTTCATTGCGGCGCTCGTGTACATGCGGTGGAGCAAAAAAACGTATTTCGATTGCGGTATGTATCGTGGTATTTTTAATGCCAGTGCTTGCGGCGATCCCTGTAGGAGTTATATCCCGTTTTTATGTCCGATGGTTACATAGATCATGATAGGGACTTCGGTTCTCGAGTATATTACCGCATTTGGGATTTTGAAAAAGAAAGCTTCGAATGGATGCTTGACGGAAATCTATGGGTATTTGCTCCGGAAGGACATCCCACCATGGGTGATTTGTATTGGATTAGCAGAGCAGTCGGGTTGTTTCAATCGTACTTACCAGATCCACAATCACTAGAACCTCTTATGATACCTCCTTTAGTGCCGTGACTGCCGGCGGAGATATTTTCTCCGCTGCCGATACGTTTACTCCGCTTGGCTGCAACGGGGCTGCCGCGGGGTCAAAAATTCAGCAAATTCGGCAATTTCGGCAATTGCCGAATTTTTTCTTGGAAGGCTTGACACCCATTTTAGGCGGATGTATAATATCATTATAGGCAATTGCCTTGAAAGGAGTTGATATTATGGAGATACTGAAAAAATTGCCGGATACGGAGTTTGATATTATGAAAGTGGTATGGGCAAATGAGCCGCCTGTCACAAGCAATATTGTTATGCAACAACTTGGAAACGAAAGGGAATGGAAAGCGCAGACAGCCATTTCGCTTCTGCAGCGGCTGGTAGAGCGCGGATTTATCCGAACTGAAAAAGCCGGGAAAGAACGCAGCTATTTCCCGCTTATCAGCAAGGAGGACTATCTGAAATTTGAAACAGGCGACTTTATGGAGCGCTTTCATGGGAATTCCTTTGCCAGCCTGGTTGCCACGCTATATGGCGGAGACAAGATAAAGGACATCGACCTCGACCAACTGGCAAGGTGGCTGAAAGAAAAGAGGGAGTGATATGCAGGATTTTCTGACTACCTTACTTCAATGCTCTTTATTCTACCATACGCTGCGACACGGTCGTTTTATGAAAAAGGAAGACGAGTATACGAAAATTGATTCATTTTATATTTAGCAAGAAAAAAACATAACATTCAAAGTTCCTGAATCGGAAGATTATAAATTCTATTTGCTTTGCGAAGATTTCGACCCGATTATAATACATACAGGTCGGTATTTTTACAACACCGACCTGTATTGTATCAATTGAGTTACTGTTTGTATTATTTACTTAAACGTATACGCAGATAATACCGGCACATGTGTACCGCTGTCCCACAAGAATACTTTCGCGTAATAGCCGTCAGCGGCAAAATGGCTGTCGTCGTTTTCCGGCATATTTAACGTTACCTCAAACTCCGCCGTTTGGCTCGCGGCGATTTCTTTAGAATCATTGCCCAGATAAATCAGTTTTCCGTCCGGCGAATATTCCGCCACGTACATTGTTGAACTCTCGGCTTTATCCGATTCGTTCTGGTAGGTCATTTTTGTTACTAACGTCGCCGATGATAACGAAGTAAGTGTGCTACCATTGCCGTCGGTGAAGGTCGGAGTACTATCGGAACCTTGCACGTCGTATTTGAAGGTCACCTCTATTCTTCCGCTTGTCTCACCCGGATATACCCTTACTTCGACGGTACCCCATTGAGTCGAACCTATGCCAAACTGCGTCAGGTTGAGTGCAGTGACCGTAGGTTGGGTTCCTGTCCCTATCAGTTGGTCTTCCGTCAGTTGTTGTGGACCCCAGATTCCAACCCCGAAAGTATGATTTAAAGTGTAAGTACCAGGCGTGATGTCGTCAAATACATACACCTCGTCTTTACCGTAAGTTTCATACGTCATCATTCTGACCGTACTTTGAGGGGTTCCTGTCGGTTGTTTTATCAAATCGAGTTCAGCTCCTCTGCCCCGCGTTTCAAACGTGTTTTCCACGTAACGAGGTGTACCGCTGGAGAAAGCCTCTACTTCAAAATAATATTCCGGATCGACGTTCAGGCTGGGAATGTCTATATAACTGTCCCAATAAACCATATAGCTATTATACAGTTTGTTGGGTTCAATGCCGTAGCGCACCACATACCCTTCGGAGCCATCCACAGGTTCCCACAACAAATGGGCGTAGCGGCGGTCTAATTTGCTGCGAACAGCCGTTACATTATCCACCTTTGTGAAAGTTGCCGCTTCCGGATTGCCGAAAACACGCAATGCTTTTACAGCAAACCTTCCATTATCGGGCGTAAACATATTTGTCAACTTCACATACCGTCCCTTTACGCCGGTGGGGAGTTCGATGTAATCGGTCCGTAAGTCTTGGGGGTTATTACTTTTGTCAATAGCTAGGATCCAGTTCTGGTTATCGTTGGATACTTCGACAATATATGATTGATAGCGATTGAGCGCTGTGTATCCGGCGGCAGTTCTGTCCCACAGGATCTGTATCCCGCGAATATCACTTTCTGCGCCAAGGTCGACGGTCATATATTCGCCCGGATTGCCCGTTTGAGCGCTCCAGTATGACTTCGGATCCTCATCCACCGCAAATGCCGACCAGTAATTCTCAAGCGTGGAAGATGTTTCGACCCGTTTGTCTAGGGATAAAAGCATCCATCCCGTAAAATTATCTTTGATCGGATCCGGCTTGACGCCGGGCAGATATTGCGGATAATCGCCATATTCGACCTTTCCGTACATCACGCCCTCTTCGTCGACACCTGAGGGGAAGAGAGATATAAGCGTATTACCACTTCCGCCATTTAGGGCGTACGGCAGCATGCAGATGGTCCAAACATTACCCTGCTTGTCTAGGAATATACTGCCGTGACCGGCGCCCGGCGCTACGCCTGTTGTCTTCAAAGTAAGCGGGTTATGTTCATCATATACATATGGACCCAACGGATGGTCTGCTACGTATACGCCATGCCCATAAGAGTAAAATTCGAGACCGATAGATGCATACATCAGATAGTATTTGCCATTGTACTTGAGCGGATGGGGACCTTCAGTCCATCCATATTCTTGGGGACGATATTCCCTGTGGCTGAATAACGGAAAGATTAGGTCGGATGCATATCTGGTTTCCCAGCCATGGTTATGGGGGTCGCCCCAAATGCAGACAACGGGTTCACCTATTTCCTTGAAGGTTGTTTTATCTAATTCAACGACGCGAATCCCCAAAAGCTGTGACCATCCGTAGTACATATAAAGCCGACCTTCATCTTCATCGTAAAGCATGCTGGCATCGCCATAATTGTTGCTGGAGAATGTACCGACATCATACCATATTCCCGTCTTCGGATCGTCAGTCGTCATTACTCTGTTATTTGTATTTCCGGCGTAGTTATACAGTTTGCCGTCAATTTCCGTAATGCCAACTATACCGCCCAGTAAATTCGGCGCATTGACATACGTCCAGTCTGCGAAGTCATGTGACCACCAATAACCACGCCTCCCACGTATAAATAGATAGTAGTCATCATTAAATATTTTGACAACAGGCTCGCCGCTTGTCAATACTCGCTCCGAACCCTGAGTAAGCGAAATGGGATTAGTGAATGTGGTTGGGTTGTGTATGAACGACTTCCCCGTCGGCACTACCGGTAGAGCCGATTGGGAAATCGCGCTGTCCCATTCAAAGACCTCTTCATCAACATTAAGATCAAATTCCGCTTCAGCACTTGTAGCCATCGGCATAATGCCTCCCTGCGACGCAAAAGCAGCCGCTGCCCCCATCAAGCATACGACCATAAATGCGGTTATACCAAAAAGAAATGCATTTTTCATAATATTATCCTTTCTCAGCAAAACAAAATGTAATTTTTTATCCGGCAAGTTTTATGGTGTTATGGATACCAAAACGGACGAAGTCAAACCGCTCCCATCAGTAGCTTTAAGCGTTATGGTCGTGCTGCCCGCACGTACCGGCTTGATAAGACCGCTCTCGTTTACCTGTGCGATACTTGCGTTGCCGGACGTGAATTCATAGGCTACGCCGTCAATCTCGAAGTCCAGTTGGCGGGTCTCCTTGAGTTTAATGCTGATACGGGCGCTCGGGTTCGCTTTGACAGTGGTGGCATAGAGCGCTTCGAATTTGGAGTTGCCGTTCAGCGTCACATAATATGACTGTCCGCCAAGCCAATCGCCTTCGTATCTGGACGGGTACGTGATCGACAGGTTGCCGTCTTCATCGGCTTTCAGCTGATCGATGTAGTCCAGATTGCTAAATGACGGAACCGCGTCATAAGCCGCCAACAATGAAACCGATTCATTGGGCGCATAGCCTGTTCCGGTTACAGTTACTTGTTTTGCCGCCCTATCCAGCGCAATGCTGAAATCCTCGTCCGGACCTGCGGCGGAAGCGGCAATAAAGATCGCCGACGCCAATATCAGCGCGGCGGCAAGCAGAACCAAAAATTTTCTCTTCATGCTATCCTCTCTTTTCTTCGCTTTTAAAAGGTACATTTAAAAAGTTCTCTGCAAATGTTTCTGATGCTGAACTCATTCCTCCTTCCTGCTGGTATGAAACGCAATAATTTAAGCACATTAGACTTTCAAGGTTTTCGAGTCCACGTGCGGGTACTAAAGTAAGCTTTTTTCTCCACAGGTATTGCACAATAAATATATAAATGGTAAAATACAGATAGTTTTATGACCAATTACAAATAGTGTTGCAATTGATTGGTTTCGATGTGATTATTGGCTTAGAAAGCAGTAAATAATTAACGACAACTCGCCACTGGTGATGGGTGAAAATGGATGACATGGGGGTGGATACAAACCCTTACTTTTTTCTCCACATTTTTTTAATTTGACGCGATTACTCGGGATGAGCTTGTTATTGGATAAATTCTGTGTGTACCCAATCCAATTATCCAATTCACAGCAATAGTGTTGTAACGACAGAATCATGATAATATAATCAAATCAAGAGGGTCTCTAAAAACCTATCGCCTAGAGCCGCCGAGGGGTTTTTAGAAATTCACTAAAGAAGAGATGCCGAAAGGGAGGTGGGTGTAGATGGCTACAAGCAGTTTTTTCAATAATGTCGTGATCGATACAGAAGAGAAGTTCAAAGATTTGGTCGTCGCTTTGGAGAAGTTCGAGCGTTCGCAATCTGATTATAAAGGTTCGAATCCGGCGAAAGTGACGGATGCAGATGAATCTTGGATTAGTAAGACATTCAGCAAGTCAGTGGACGAACGTTGAATTTCAAAAGTGTAAACATCATGGATTTGTTAGATAAAATCGGAGAGGATCAAGTATGAACATCCAATATTATATAAGCGCGCTGGCGTTCATACTGTTCGCCGCCTGCGTTGCAGGGAAGACGGCGATGCTCCGGCGTAAAGGCGTTAAAGCTATTGTCTTCGGAGCAACAGACAAGATGGATTTTCTGCTTGTGCCCCCTGTGCTGTTGGTTGTTTATTCTGTCTTTGCCAATGCTTTTTCATGGCCGATATGGAAGCCGCTGGCTGTGCCGTTTTGGAGGACAGTCGTTCCGGGCTGGATCGGACTTATTCTATGCGTTGCCGCTGTCTGCGGCATTGTCGCTAGCCTTATCAGCTTTGGAGATTCGTTTCGCGTGGGGATTGACGAGAAGAAGCCCGACAAACTTGTAACAGGCGGTATGTTCGCCATCAGCCGCAATCCGATTTACGTCTGCTTTGACACCTTCTTTTTAGGGCAGTTTCTTGTTCACCGGAATATACTGACGGCGGTGTTCGTTGTTGTTTTCGCACTGCTTATTAACAGACAGATTCTGCGCGAGGAGGAATTTCTAAAACCGCATTACGGCGCGGAATATGAGGAATATTGCCGGAGAGTACGCAGATACTTGTAATATGATCGGAAAAATTGAATATTGACTTTTCGAAACAAGAGGGCTATAATTAAACTCATAAGTTGCAAACTCGTGAGTTTGATATTTACGAACGTCAGGCGCTCTTTCACATGATTCGGAGGTCGGCATCCATGTTTATAGGAAGAAACCAGGAACTCAAGAAACTGAACGAAATGTACTTAAGCGATAAGTTTGAGTTCGCGATTATCTATGGGCGGCGGCGTGTCGGAAAAACCACGCTCATAAGAGAGTTTATTAAGGATAAAAAAGCGATTTACTTTGTCGCCCGTGAGGCGGATGGTTCCGTTAATCTGACTGGGTTTTCCAATGATGTGTATTTCGTGACAGCCAAAGAGCTTGCGCAAAATGCTTTTTTCTCTGATTGGGAAAAAGCGTTTGACTACATCTATCAGATTTCTAAGGAGAACAGGATCGTTCTGGCGATAGATGAATACCCATCCCTCGCCGGCGGATTCAGCTCCATTTCCTCTATTCTGCAAGCGCATATTGACTCGCAATTCAAGGACGGCAGGCTGTTTCTGATACTTTGCGGTTCAAGCATGAGCTTCATGGAAAATCAAGTATTAGGCTATAAAAGCCCGCTGTACGGCAGACGGACAGCGCAGTTTAAGATCATGCCGTTTGGATTTTTCGAATCGATGCTGTTTTTTGATAAATCCGTCGCATCCGATAAATCCGAGGCTTCTGACAAATCCGGAGCATCGAATAAACCGGAGGTCTTTGAAAAAACCGACAAGGCAGTCATCTACGGCATTACAGGTGGAATTCCCGAATATCTGAGTAAAATCGATGCTTCGAAGCCGATAGGCGACAATATTGTTGAGCTGTTCTTGACGGCTTCGGGGAGTCTGTATGAAGAACCGTCAAACCTCTTGAAGCAGGAATTGCGGGAACCTGCCACGTATAACGGGATTATAGAGGCGATAGCCGGCGGTGCGACGCGGCTTAGCGAGATTGCCACAAAATGCGGGATAGAGAGTAATAAATGCGCAAAGTATCTAAAATCCCTCATATCACTCGGCATTATCAAAAAAGAGTTCCCCGTCACCGAAATGTCATCTAAAAAAAGCATTTATCTTTTGGATGATATGATGTTCCGGTTTTGGTATCGTTTCGTGTTTCCGAATATGAGCGGCATTGCGTCGGGGCTTGGTCGGGCGGTTTATAAGCACACAGTTATAGAAAATCTCCCCGCCTATATGGGTCTTGTTTTTGAGGAAATCTGCAAGCAATACATGATAGAAGAAGCAAAAAGAGAAACGCTGCCTTTTTTTATCAGCAAGATAGGAAGATGGTGGGGCGGCAATCCAAAGAAAAAGCGTCAGGAGGAAATTGATATATTGGCATACCACAAAGATTCCGCTCTGTTTGGTGAGTGCAAGTGGACAAACGCTCAGGTGGATGTGGATGTGCTCTGTGACCTGGAAGCGCAAAGCGAGCTGTTTCCGTATAAGAAGAAATGGTTCTGGCTGTTTGCGAAAACCGGCTTTACGGACAGGCTGACGGGCGAAGCCGAAAAACGTGAAGATGTGCGGCTTGTGAAGTTTGAGGATATGGTAGAGTGATAAAGAACGTGACTTTTGTCCGTTAACTTCATGACCATTTCAAAAATTCGGCAAATTCGGCAATGTACGTCATGAAAAAATTCCCGATAGTTTTGTCTTGCCTGTTGACAGGTGCGCACTTAATGTGTATGATATATTTAAGAGGTGGAAACCATGAAGCGAACAGATTTCATACGGTTGCTTGAAAGAAATGGTTGGTGGTTGGAACGTGATAAAGGTCCGCACAACATATATACTAACGGTGAAGTTTTCGAAGCGGCGCCAAGGCACAAAGAGCTTAAAGAGGTATTAGTAAACGCGATCATCAAACGCCGAGGGCTTAAATAGTCAATAAAGGAGCGTGTAAACTATGATTAAAGCATATCCAATCATCCTTACACCCGATACTTGCGGATACCTTGTATATGTTCCGGATCTTGAAATCAATACACAGGGTGACGACCTCGCCGATGCGCTTTACATGGCGCGCGACGCCATCGGTGCGTGGGGCGTCTGCCAGCAGGATGCGGGGCGGACAATACCTGAGCCAACAACTACAGAACCGCTGCACGAATTAAATGAATTTGTTTCGTGGATTGATATTGACTTTGACAAATATCGCCGGGCAAGTGACATGACGTACGAAAGAACAAATATCACGCTACCCCGATATCTCAAGACGTTAGCCAATGCTTCCGGGTTAAACCTTTCCCAAGAATTACAGGCACGATTGAAAGAAGTTCTGCACGTTTCCGAGTAAGCGACAAAGAAGAGAAATAATGAACATCCAATACTATATAAGCGCGCTGGCGTTCGTGCTGTTCGTTGCCTGCGTAGCGGGAAGGGCGGCGATGCTTCGGCGGAAAGGCGTTAAAGCTATCGTCTTCGCTGCAACGGAAAAGACGGATTTTCTGCATCATTCTGAATTGCAAGGCGGATGCGTGCCGGAAAGTTGAAACCCGTGCGCAAACCCCAAGAAGCATAGCCGCAAAACGCGGAGGGGAATAATTCATGATTTTGTCTTTGATAGCCGAAGCCACCGAGTGTGAGTTTAAGAGTGCGCTTGAACGCGAAAAACCGATTAGTTGGCTCAAAAGTATCAGCGCGTTTGCTAACGGCGTGGGTGGTACGATCTTTTTCGGTGTGAACAATGACAGCAGTATCACCGGACTTTCCGACCTGCAATCTGACGCCGAGTTCATTAGCAACAGAATCACCCTACCACCACTTCAAGTGGTGGTATGCGGGAAGGACCCTATAAGGGTCCGTTAAGTTCATTACTCGCTACGCCTAAAGGCGTGGTTTCACAAGCTAATCTGTCATGATTTAT
>JAISGK010000031.1 GCA_031263155.1 Clostridiales bacterium | reverse complement strand
CTGCCCTCATGACTAAAAGGTGGTCAACAGAAATCACTGAACGCGACACCTTGTTTTTGGAGCGGCTGGGTGTCTATGCGCCCAGTTGATTTGTGTACACCTTATCCGACTTTTGGGATTTTAACAAGAATGATGTACGGCGGCAGGGTTTCGTTGTTCATTGCTGTGGCTGTCGTTGCGTGTACAGTCATTTTGGGCGCGACAGTGGGTTTGATCGCGGGATACTATGGCAAATTTGTTGACATGGTTCTTACACGTGTCGGCGATATATTCATGTCGATCCCGCCAATGCTGCTCGCTATTTGTATTATTGCTGTTCTTGGCACAAATTTCTTCAACTTAATTTTTACTATGACAATTACATCTTGGGTAGTCGCTGCGCGAATGGTACGCGGGCAGGTATTCACATGTAAGAATTCTGATTTTATTCGCGCGGAGGTTGCCATGGGCGCAAAGGGTCCAAGGATTCTTTTCAACCAAATTTTGCCCAACACACTGACACCGTTGATAGTTCAGGAAACGCAGCACTTTGGCGGTGTTATCATGGCTGAGTCTGGTATGAGCTTCCTTGGTTTGGGAATTCCATATCCAACCCCCTCCTGGGGCACAATGATTGCTGATGGCAGGGCTTATCTGACAAGCGCGCCATGGGTGGTAATGGCTCCTGGCCTTATGCTGATGATTACCGTTCTATGTTTCAACTTTTTTGGTGATGGTATTCGGGATGTCCTTGATCCCAAAAATAAAGATTGATTTTGAAAAGTCAATCTGCGATAAGATAAGGAGAATACCATGGCTGATGAATTGTTAAGAATTGAAAATTTGAGTGTGGAGTACCATGTGGGTGTGAAGGTGTCGAACGCCGTTAATAAATTGGATATTACAATCAATCAAGGCGAAGCGCTTGGCCTTGTTGGCGAGACAGGCGCGGGTAAAACGACAACGGCGCTTTCTATTATGAACCTTTTGCCTAAGCGCATTTCATTTATAACCAGTGGCAATGTCTACTACCGTGGTAAATCAATGATGGAGATGAGTGAGGAACAGCAAAATGCCATTCGAGGCGAAAAGATCTCCATGGTTTTTGCTAACCCGTTGTCGTCTCTCAACCCGCTTTTCACAGTCGGGCATCAAATAGCGTTAGCTTATGAAACTCATTATAAGGTTTCAAAAGCAGCTTCAAGAAAACGCGCGGCTGAGTTGCTAAAACTTGTTGGCATTGCGGATTATCGGATTGACGACTATCCACATCAGTTATCGGGAGGCATGAGACAACGCGTAGGTATTGCCGCTGCACTGGCCTGTAACCCGGAGCTGCTGATCTGCGACGAACCAACAACAGCGCTTGATGTTACCATTCAGGCGCAGATTCTTGAGCTTATGAAAAATCTCCAGAAGGAGTTCAACTCCTCCCTCCTAATGATCACGCACAACCTTGGCATTGTCGCGGAAATGTGTCAAAACGTGGCTATTATGTATGGCGGGGCGACTGTGGAACACGGTTCAGTGCGCGAGATCTTTACACATCCCATGCACCACTATACTAAGGGATTGCTGAATGCGATCCCTAAGCTTGAGGGTCAGACGGCAGCGCTGGAATCGATCCCCGGCCTTGTCGCCAATGCGCTTGATCTTCCTGGTGGCTGTCGGTTCCACCCTCGTTGCGCGTACTGTACAGAAGAATGCAAGAATGAGTTGCCGCATCTAATGACGATTAGCGATGAACATTATGTACGGTGCTGGAATGTGGAGGGCATAAAATGAGCGCGCAAAATAATACGCGGGAGCCAATCCTTAAGGTTGAACATCTTACCAAGCATTTTATTATCAAGGGAAAAGGCAATCTTCACGCAGTTGACGATGTTTCATTCGAAATTATGCCAAATGAAACGCTCGGCTTGGTCGGTGAATCCGGCTGCGGCAAAAGCACAGTGGGCAACGTGCTGATGCGCTTTTTCCCGGAAACAGCGGGCAGTGTATTTTACAAGGGCAAAGATTGGCTTAAAATGTCAGGTTTTAAGAAAAAGGAGCTCCGCAGGGATATACAGATGATCTTCCAGGATCCATATTCATCGCTCAATCCAAGAAAAACAATTTGGAGCATACTCTCTGAACCATTCGTAATTCATCGTCTTTGCAAAAAATCAGAAATTGATACCAAGGTTAGGGAACTGATGGATACCGTAGGGCTTGAAACATACATACAAGAGCTGTTTCCCCACGAACTGGACGGCGGCAAAAGACAGATGGTGGGCATTGCGCGCGCGCTTGCGCTCAATCCGAAGTTTATTGTCTGTGACGAACCGGTTTCGTCGCTGGATGTTTCTGTTCAGGCGACAATTATAAATCTTCTGGTTAAGCTGCAAAAAGAGATGGAGCTCTCATATCTGTTTATTAGCCATGATCTTTCTGTAGTTCGACATATTTCTGATCGAATTGTGGTTATGTACCTGGGGCAGATTGTTGAAACAGCGGAAAAAAATGAACTGTTTTTAAATACGCTGCATCCCTACTCAATCGCGCTGCTTTCCGCAGTGCCCACTACCAGCTTTGAGGCTGAAAAGACAAGGATTGTGCTTGAGGGCGATGTGCCAAGCCCCCTAAACCCCAATCCTGACTGTTGCAGATTTGCGCCGCGCTGCTGGATGGCCCAGGAAAAATGCTTCAATGAATCTCCAATGCTGGATGATGTTGGCGCGGAACATTGCGTTGCCTGTCACTATTGGAGACAGAGCAAACAAAGAGCAAAAGTGTAGAAATGGAGAAATGGAGAGGATAAATTTGAACAAGCAAAAACATATCAATTTTTTCTGTCACGAGCAGTTCTCTGATCGGCTTTACATTTTTAACGAGGGCTATTCGATGGTACATAGGTTCACCATTGGCGTAATTGTGGGCGATGATAAGGCAATGGTGATAGACGCGGGTCTTGGGATGACACAGGGCTTACGCTCCTATATTGAGTCGGTCATCGGAACGGACAAACCGCTTCTTTTGGCGTGTACAAATGGCCGCAGGGATCATGTGGGCAGCGCGTGCCAGTTTGAGGATCGATACTGCTCTATGAAGGACATTGAAATCGACGAGGGTCGGTTCGACCCCATTCGGCGCTATATGGACTTCACAGACTATTGCCTGACCAATCCCATTGATATGGAGTATTGCAAGGCTCACATGATCTACGACAATCAATGTGATTTTAACAATGTCACTGACGGTTGCCGATTCGATTTGGGCGGTGTAACTGTGGAGGCGATTGCGGTTGCTGGGGTAACGCCCGGCTCAATGGCGTTCTATTGCGCGGCGGAAAAGGCTTGCTTCACCGGCGACGCAATCAACACCGATGTATGGATGTTGGATGCGGATTTTGACGCGCTCCAGAAATATGCCGAAGCAATGGATCATTTTGTGGAGCGGGTTCATCCAGACACGACCGTGTGGCCATATCATCTGCCGGAACCAATGGAAGTACAGATTGCAAAGAACCTTGCGGTGATCGCGAGACAAATCTGCAATAGGCAGGTAGAACTTGACCCACCCTGTTCAAGTATGTTTTGGCCTCTGATGGACAACAGAAATTGGAGAGGCCATTATTTCAACAACACCTGCATCGTCTATGACAGATCCCATTTCAAATTTGACCTTCGTTTCAACTCTTTAAACAGCTGTTACTATTCGCACGAGAAATGGTCTGACAGGGTATATACCATTACGATTAACAGCGGAACCGTCAATAGAATTACGCTCATGGTATTTGTTGGAGACGAGAAGATTTTATGTATCGACTCTGGCCACGGCATTGATGGAAAGCTGGTTGATTATATTAAACAGATGACCGGGAAGCCCCATCTTCCTATCGCGCTTGCCTGCACGCATGTAGGAATTGACCATGCGGGCGGCGCAATTCAGTTCAAAGAGATCTACCTGCATCAGAATGATATCAACAAGCTGCCCATGTCTCGTAATAGAAGGCTTGTCGATGTACAGCCCTTCTCAAATTACTGCAAGGAATTTGAGGAATACACAACAGAGTATATCCTTGAGCCCGTCTATCCCAGTGATTGCAGGGCGATTCATGACGGCGATCTCTTTGAGTTGGGCGGCCTGAATGTCGAATGTATTTTTACGCCGGGACATTCAGATGGCCATATGGCTTTTTACTGCGCTTCCGAGAAGGTGTGCATGACAGGCGACGCAATGAATGTTGATACGCATTTGGGAGGTACAACGGCGCAGTTTTACCGGGACTATGCGGATATGCTTCAAAGATTTACGCAAAGGGTGAATCCCGATACAAGGCTTTGGGCATCGCATCTGAACAGACCTGATACCTTGCGGATCCCCCGCAATATCCGGGCCGCGTGTCTGGAAATTGCCGACCAAATAAATGTGGAATGTGATTGCCCCGCAGAAGCCATTCAGCATCACATCGGCAAGTTTAGAAATCCGGGCGGAAGAATGCACTATCACGGAATCAACTGCGTGATCTACAATTCAGGCTTTATGAGCGAGCAAAGGCGGTGATACACTGCCTAATAGGCTTATGGAAGGAGATGTATAATGGCAAATAGCGCGACAAAAACAGTTGGCAGGGATTTGACGCAAGGTGCATTACTCCCAGCGCTTGTTGCATTTGCGGCGCCGATGGTTCTAACAAATATCATTCAGCAGCTATACGGTCTTGTGGACTTAATTATTATAGGAAGGTATCTGGGCAGTACCGGTACAGTCGCTGTATCTACCGGCGGTGAAATAGCGGATTTTTTCACAATGCTGGGCGGCGGGTTCGGCGCCGCCGCCCAAATCTATATCGCGCAATTGGTCGGCGCCGGCGCGAAGAAGAAACTGAAAGAGGCGATGGGTACTACATTTTCGGTCATGGCGCTCACGTCAATTGCTGTCGCTATAGCTGTATTTCTGTTCCACAAGATATTTTTGCAATGGCTTAACTGTCCGGCGGAGGCGTACCGGCAGTCGGCAAATTACATGATAATCACAGCAATCGGGTTCCCATTTATTTTTGGCTACAACGCGCTGTGCGGTATGCTTCGCGGCATGGGTGAATCCGCGAAACCGCTGATGTTCATAATCATTGCGGCGTGTACAAACGTCGTGCTTGACTGGCTTCTGGTAGTCCCACTGAATATGGAAGCCGCCGGTGCGGCCATTGCCACTGTCATTTCACAATTGGCCTCCTTTGTCGCGTCGTTTATTTATATCCGCAAGCACAATGAGCAATTCGGTTTTGAAATAAGCCGAGATTTACTCAAAATCAGGAGGGAGCCTGCTGTAATTATCATGAAACTTGCCCTTCCACAGACCGCAAGATCTTTCCTTGTGCGATCCTCAATACTGTTTGTAAATTCCAGTATCAACAGCTTTGGCCTGCTTGCATCCGCAACAAACTCGGTAGGCAACAAACTTCAGACATTTCTCGAGGTCTATGTTGGCGCAACGCAGCAGGCTTGCGCGGCAATGATCGGTCAGAACCTCGGGGCAAAGAAGCATGACAGAGCGCAAAAAACCGTGTGGTACGGATTCAGTATTTGTATGTGCTTTGCCGCAATTACGGCGATTGTTATCAATATTTTCCCCAAGGCGGTTTTTGGGATATTTACCGGCGATGCTGCGGTTTTGGACATGGGCGTAGGTTACCTGGGAATTCTCACAATACATCTGTTTATGTCGGCTTTTACCTCCACCCTACAGTCCATGGTTCTTGGTACAGGCTTCGCCTCGCTAAACTTTGTGATCGGCGTTTTGGATGGGGTAGTGTGCAAGATCGGTTTGGGTCTGATCTTTGCGTATGTATTGGATATGGGCATATACGGCTTTTGGTGGGGAACCGCGCTATCCAGATTCCTGCCGGGATGCTGCTGCCTGTGGTATCTGTTGAGCGGGAAGTGGAAAACCAGAAAGCTACTGGTTTAGCACCTGTATTTACACAAGCGGATATTTGATAAGGAGGATAACACGTTGAAAACGCACAACACACACAACAAGCACTATAGCTATGACGGCATTCACCTCTGGGAGGATGAGTCATGGCGTGGTAGAGTGCCAGGCGTTACGGCACTGATCGAGTACATGCAAACGCATGATAAAATTGGGCCCGTCGAGTACACCCCGTCTTTTCCCGTAGAGGGCGATCTTCACGAACACCCCTTGTACAGAGCCAAAACACATGGGATTGATGATCCCGCTGTGGTGAAGGAACTCAATGACAACGGCCTTGAATTCCTCTGCACCGGCCAGGGGCAGGATTGGTGGTGTATATGCCCCAAAAAGGCAATCGAAACGTGGAGCAAGCTGCCCGTCTTGATTTTCTTTGACAAAGAGGATCAAGCAAACCCGCTGTGGACAATGAAATCTGTTACGCGCCATCAACAATATATTCAGATGCTCACGGAAACGATGGATTTTGTTCTCATTACAATCAACATCACCAACGGGCCCGACACCAAACGAATCTATCTAAACATTCTTCAGGAAGCTAGCTGCCTGTTCCCGTGTGACATCTCCAGATTCTACATCAATGTAAGCACTGTAGCGGATCATATGAAGCTCAAGGAGGTTCCGGGTTTCGTATTCAATGATCAATATGGAAATATTGACGGAGATCCGGATTCGCTTGTGAAGTTGTTCGGCACATTAAAATTGCCTGTTCTCAATATGGCATATCATTGGGGCAACTGCGATTCTCTTGAAAAGATGCTGATTTTACACAACTTCCAGCAGAGTGAATATTACGAGGTGTGGAAACTTGTGCATACAGAGGTTGGCAAGCGCATGGCCAACGATATGAAGCTAGAAATGAACTATAGCTATGTTGAAGACCCCAAGCTTACCGCTGAGATGGAGGCCAAGGGCTTGATTTGGGCCGTTAGACGCAATGCCTGCGGCGAGAGATATATAGTCGCCGCGCCGCGCCAGCAGTTTGAGAATGGCGCGGAGCTGCCCGTTGTCCTTTATATACAGGAGACTTATGAGGGAAACGAGCATCTCCCGGTTTCAGGAATCGCATACGCGGAGGAATGGTTTGAGATCGCGGCGCAGGGGCAATGCGTGCTTGTCATGTGGGCGCTCGAAGACATCGTTTCCAACGACCGCATTATTGAGGTCATCACACAGCAGCTTGCCCCCGAGTTCCATATTGATCTCACCAGGGTGTATGTAACGGGGCACTCTCATGACGGTTATTTTGCCTATTCTATGGCCAACCGTAACCCCGAATTTGTAACCGCCATTTCGGTCATGGGCATGTATCCCTGCCCGTTTGGCATGAACGAAAAACCCGACTACACTAAGATCGATGAGATCAAAAATCATGATATCCCCGCGATCAATCTGATCGGCCTCGCGGAGTCCAGATTCCCGGAAGCGGACAGCGATCTGGAAGCGGTTTGGATCCCCACCTGGCAGCATGTAATGCTCAATTACAATTGCCGCGTCAAAACAACGGAAGAAATATTAGCCGCCTACAAGAACCCCGCCAACTACACGCAGGCCATAACAAAAATTCCCGGCGATCAATTCAGAACCTTCTGGGCGCAAGGGCATGAGCATTACATTGTCGATTTCGTAAACAGCAAGGGCAAGATCCATCTTCGCACAGTCCGATCGGAGGATATGCCGCACACCATTACGCCAATCATGTGTACGCTCAGTTGGGACTTTTTGAGGCGATATAAGAAAAACCCGCAGACGCAGGAAATTATTGAGCTTGACCCCATTGAATAAAAAGCAAATAGGAGCCTCCCTGTAAGGTTCCCCAATACATATACTCTAAACGTGCGTTTTCACAAAAGGATTTTGATCTCGTAGGGGCGCGCACTGCGCGCCCCTACGAAATCATACCCACTGACCGTTGCGCACCCATCCCAAATTTAAAAAACGCACGTTTAGAGTACATATAGGAAGGTGAGATTATGAATAAATATTACAGCTACCCCAATATCAACTTGTGGGAGACAGAAACCTGGAAGGACAAAATCCCGCCGTTAACCAATTTAATTACCTACATGCAAGAAACATATAAGATAGAGGGCAGCAATTACGCGCCCTCCTATCCCGTTGAGGGGGATTTAAGGAGGCATCCGCTTTATCGGGCCAAGACCCATGGCATTGATGATCCGGCAGTCGTCAAAGAGATCAACGATATGGGCCTGCATTATCACTGCACCGGGCAGGGCGGGCGTGTGCCGATTGGTGAGAGATGTTGGATCATCATTGGGCCGCAGAAGGCGGTTGATGACTGGAGCAAGCTCCCCATGCTGCTGATCTTTGATAAGCAGGATGAAAGAGATCCCCTCTGGACCATGCGGTCGGTAAAGAAGTATTGGAAGCGCGTAGAGGCGATTGCAAATAATATGGATCATTTCCTCGTAATAAAAACGGATGAGGATGTGGACTATGCGGGCATCTGGATCAATATCCTCCAAGAAGTCTGCTGCCTGTACCCGATAGACACAAAGCGCGTTCATCTGGATGTTTCTGGCATTGTTGATCACATGAAGCTAAAAGATGTTCCGGGTTATCAATATATCACAAAGGACGGCAAGGAAGAGGACCCTGACGAGAAGGTAGAAAAATTTGGATCGCAAAATATCCCTACAATTAATATTTGCCGCCAGTGGGATAACTGCGATTCCCTCCACCGCGCGCTTTGCGTGACCCATCCCATGAACGAGGGGCGCTTTGACCGCCAATGGCTCATTCATTCCGAGGTGGGTAAGCACATGGCGCAAGATATGCTTTATGAGTGGAAATACGCGACTGTGAAAGACCCTCTGTTCCAACGGGAGATGGAGGAAAAGGGACTGGTATACAAGGTCAAGCGGGACGCGCGCGGCGACCGATATTGTATTGCGTTTCCGCGTCAGCAATACGAGGAGGGCGCTAAGATCCCTGTCGTGCTGGTTGTGCAGGAAGTGTATGAAGGAAACGAGCATTTGGCTGTCACCGCCCACAGCTATGCCGCAGAATGGCTTGAAATTGCCGCCCAAGGGGAGTGCTGCGTGATCTATTACGCGCTTGAGGACATCGAGTCAAACGACAACGCCATTGCGATCATTAAAAGTGAAGCCGAACAGCTTCCCATTGACCTCTCCCGGGTGTACGTGACAGGTCATTCCCACGATGGCTACTTCACTTACGCGATGGCAAACAGGAACCCCGATTTTATCGCGGCGATTGCGACGCTTGGAATGGCCGCCTGCCCTGAGGGCATGAACACACTGCCGGATTACTCGAATTGCCACGAAATAATGAAATACGATATGCCCGTGGTCAATATAACCGGGCTGTGCGAAAGCAATTTGCCCACAGATGAAGATGACAAGCTGAACAGATGGGTTCCACTGTGGAAGCACGCGTTCAAAAATCACAACATTCCGGAGAAAACCACGGAACAACTTCTCGCGGCTTTCGAGTCCTCCAATTATGTGGAAAAGACGACGTGCATGGCGGGTGATAAGTTCCATCTGCTCTGGAAAGATGGCATTGAGTTCTATACGGTCGATTTCTTCAACAATAAGGGCAAAAATCACCTGCGGGTCATCCGTCAGCAGAATATGCCACACACAATCACTCCCATGATGTGTACGCTGAGCTGGGACTTCTTGAGAAGATTTAGAAGAGATCCCCAAACCCATGAGATCATTGAACTTTTTGGGATCTGACACCTGTTTTCCATCTGTTCATCGCTCTATCAGCCTCCGCTCGCCGCAGATGGAGACTGATAGAAGCGTCTTTCAATCACTGTTGTAACACTGCAACCTCTAAACGTGCGTTTTCCAAATTCGGCACGTTTGCGCAGCGGTCAGTGGGTAAGATTTCGTAGGGGCGCGCACTGCGCGCCCGTGAGGTAACCGGGCGATTGCCAAGGACTCACACCAATATCAAATAACGGGTGATTGCCGAGAAGACGCGCGGGCGCGCACTGCGCGCCCCTACGAAACCAAAACCCTGTTGTGAAAACGCACGTTTAGAGACTGCAACGTTAGGTTGGCAATAGTGATTTCATCATTAATCGCTCTAATTCTGTAATGCCGCCCTTAAATACATTTAAATCTACTTTCGTATCTATCCCCTCAATAATTGCGCTATTGTGATACTGCCAAAAGCAAACATTCTTTATGCTATTGCCTATGGGAAATATTATCGAGCGGTACCATATTGGGTTATCAAAATTATTTTCTATAAAATCAGCATACGCGTCCTTCGTAGCATAGATTATTACCTTATGCCCATAGTATTCTTCCAGCGCGGCCACGCAAATCTTTAATTCATCAAGAACCTGCTGCTTATCAAATTTTTTGGGATTTCCAGTAAATTCAAAATCGACTACCGGCTGCAGGTCTATAATATCTCCAACGGTATTTATATAGTTATCTGCTTGCTCCAGGCCGGTATAATCAAAGCGAAAAAAATGATATGCCCCCAACATCCTTTGCGTATCCTTTATTCCAGCGACATTCTCATAAAAGCGGTTATCTACGAAATCATCAGCTTCGGTCGCCTTAACAAAAATAAATTGATACTTTTTGTCTACCTTTTCCCAATCTATCTTGCCCTGGTGATGGGAAACGTCTAAGCCATCTACCGAATATATATTTCTATCTGGATATACGAACCATATTTTGCGAGTATAAAGTAAAAGCCCCAGTATCACCACTGCTAAGGCGAACAAAATCGCTAATATTTTTAATTTGCGTATCTTGTGAAAGGGTCGAACGATGTTTGACATAAGGCATTTCCTTTTTTGATTAATGGCGCTCTGTTAATTCCCATTATAGATCAATCTCAATAGTTTTGTGAATTTTTTTTAAAAAAGTCAGTGATATCATAGCTTTCAAGCCTCTTCATTTCGTACAAGTGTCAAAGACCCGAGTCGATTTACTAGACCTGAGTAGCTGCCATATTTATATCAATCGTGTTCTTATGCTTTACGTTACGCACCGTTTCGGTTATAATATCTGTAAAGGAGCGTGATATTTATGGCATTATCGACTTTCAGCGTCCGTATGGACGAAACCTTGAAAAAACAATTTGATTCGCTTTGCAGTGATTTTGGCATGTCGGCTTCCACGGCATTTAACGTCTTTGCAAAAACCGTCGTCAGGGAGCGCAAAATACCGTTTGAGATTGTGTCGCCGAAGTTGGAAACACCGACAAGAGAAAGCGGTTACAGTGCGTTCCGGTCACTGCGCAGGGCGGCGAAAGACAGCGGTGTGCAAGATTGGTCGCTTGAAGAAATCAATAATGAGATTAAAGCCGCTCGCCTCGATAAAGAGGCCGGCTTATGATCGTTTACGCTGTTATTGACACAAATCTAGGCGCTTTAGGACGGAAGAGGGCGCGGATGTGTTTGCGCGTATCCGAAGGAAGCGCTTCGTTAGGCTTAAAAAAATCCCCAAGGCTTGCTGCCTTATGGGGACTGGTGCGCGTACTCCATTATTTCATAATTAATCTCTCTAATTCTGTTATGACGCCCTTAAATACATTTAAATCTATTAAGGCGAACAAGATCGCGAAGATTTTGAAAAAGTGTGTTTTCATTTTTTTAGGACGCAACGTACCCTTGAGCAACATTTTCATTTGTAACCCCGTTGCTAATCTCGTATATACGGTCGCAAATCCCCTTTGTTTCCAAGTGATGGGTAACGATTATACAGATTTTATCTTTGGCAATTGACTTGATTGTTTTTAACAACGCGTCAACATTACTCGTGTCCAGGTTCGCCGTTGGCTCATCGAAAATGAGTACCGCGCTGTCTTTGTAAAGAGCGCGGGCAATGGCCACTCGCTGCGCCTGCCCGGTAGACAGCGTGTTTGACGCCTCTCCTACTTGCTCGTCAAAACCATTGGGCAACCCCTCAACAAAATCATATATATTTACCGCCTTGGCGCACATAATCAATCTTTCTTTGTCAACATCGGCGCCCATGCAGATGTTATCTTGCAGTGAACCCGCAAACAGGAAGTTGTCGCTTGGCACATACGCCACCTTCGACATAATATCATTTATAATTATGCCGCCGGTTGATTGCATCTCAACCTTGCCTTTAGACGGTTCATACAGCCCCATCAATATTTTGGTAATGGTACTCTTTCCGCTGCCGCTTTCACCAATAATACCTACTATCTCTCCCGGTTTGGCTTGCAGGGAAACATCTTTTAACACTATTTCGGTATCGTCATAAGAGAAGCTCACGTTACGCGTTTCCAAAGCTATTGGGCGCAATGACTTATCTGTTACCTTAAGCGGCTCGTCGGGAAGGGTTAGTACTTTTTGAATTCTTTCCACAGAGGCGCTCGCTTGCGCGGTCTGCGAAATATATTGCGCAACCCTTGAGAAAGAGTTGATAACCGAATTCGTTAGCTGTGTCATCGCCATAAGCGTGCCCGCCGTAGCTTCGCCCCTAATGGCGTAGTACGCGCCGACGCCCAGTATAATCGCAAACAGGCTTAGATTGAATATGGTGTTGAGTATCTCGCTAAATCCGTCAAACTTTGCCAGTTTAAGCGAAGATTTGTATTTATTGGCATATAGATCCTTGCTGTGTTCTATGGCGCTCGAATAATTTCCATACGCCTTGAACAGCAGCAGCTTACCAAGCAGCTCTTGCATAAACTTACGGTTTGTTTCCTCATCTCCTTTGTTGCTCTTGCTTGCTTTTTGTATCAAAGGCTCGCACGCGCGTAAGGATAAAATGATTATCGGTATGACAACAAGGAGTATTACGGCCAATTTCCAATTTAGGAGAAACAGCGCGACAAGGGCGAATGCGCAAGTGGTGATATTGCCCATTACATCTGTGATAAGGGTAGGGAAGTAATTGGCGGCAGACTCGGTGTCATTTGTCAACAGGGTCATCAGTTCGCCTGTGTGCGACTTTTGAATATCGATATACCTTTTGCGAAATACTTGTGTTAGAAAGACCTCGCGGAGTTTGCCCTCAACTTTACCGAATAACGCGCTTTTGAGAAGCGTATAGGACCACTCTACAGGCACACTCACGAGTATCAGCGTAATCATGAAAATTATGCCGAAAAGCAGGGGGCGCTGGCTATCACCGGTAGCGATATCGCTAAAAATCTTGAGCATATACGCCCAGCCCAGGCGGCAAAATGAAAGCGCGACAGTTACAAGCGCTAACGCGAACATGATCAATCTCGCGTGTTGTGTTTGCATCCATAACCACGAAAATGAGCTTGCTTTTTTTACTTTCACATTTTTTCCCATAATGACCTCCTTTATTATTAATTGCTGTATCGACGCAAAATCTCTCGGCATAGTTTAATGGTCGAGAGATTTCGCGTTGGCTACATGCCAGTTGATTTTCGATAAATTTCGAGTTCTCGCAAGCCGCCTCTCAATTTTGTCACTATCTAAAGAGGCGGCTTGTGAAAACGCTTGCTTACTCAGAGGCACTTATAATTTGCACCCGTACCCGCAAATTATGTTCTCAATTAAAGTAGCAACAACTTCTGAACGCACGATAGTCATAACCATGTCCTCCTTTCTTTAAGAGTCTTTATGAGCAAAATCATCTCTGATTTTAATCAGCTAAGAAACATACTCAAGCATCATTGCTACATCGCGTATCTTGACTTCTGAATCACAGTTATCATCAAAGCCATTCTTTACAACATTTGCGGCACAACGCCCCCCAAAACAAACAGGCAATATCTTGCACTCTTTGCAATGAGACTTCAATCGGTTTTCCTTGCATACCCAACATGAGTTCTCCGAATGGCTTATCAGCATTTCGCCATTTTCGAGCAATTGCCCAACCTTATTTTTATCGCTGTCCAACATAACAGTACATTTTCTTACGCTTCCATCATAATCAATAACAAATGTGTTGTGCTTACTCGCGTAACATACCCCTTGAAACGGTTGGCTGAAAAAATCAGCGGACGTATTCTTAATGCGAAGCCGCGACACGATTTTAGCAATTTCTCTTGATTTATTGGCCTCTTCATCAGGCGAGATCATATCCGCCCGATTATCTCCGCCAAGTTCTTTAATACTTTCGAAGTGAACGGAAAATCTCGGATCGTCAAATTCTGCTTTAATAAATTCATAAAAGTTCTTCGCGTCCGCGACTATCTCTAGATTGAAGTTGGTACGCAAAATTACATTAAAGTTATATGGAGAATTCTTCGCGTCTCGAAGATTTTTGATAATCTGCTCGAAACTTCCACTGCCATTGACATTGGGTCTGTGTTTATTGTGGGTGTTTGCCAACCCATCAAGCGTCACCTGATAAAGAAAGCAACCACATTCTGTCAGTAATTTAAGACGCTCTATATCTACCAGCGCGAAGTTGGTCGTGGCGACAGATATAAACGGAACGCGGTATTCATCACAAAGTGCTTTGGCTTTCCTCAAAAAGGTGATAACCTTCTCAAACGGCAAGAATGGCTCGCCCCCAAACAGGCTGACGCGTACTGATGTATACATTTTGCTATCCAGTTGTTTCTCTATATATTGCAAGATGCTTTCGTATGTATTGCTCCCCATATGATTGTTGATATGTTCTTCATAGCAGTAAACGCAACGCAAGTTACACTGCCGAGATGTAATCAATATAAGGTTGAGCGACTGGTCGCGAACAATGCGGCGCTCGTATGTATACAACACCAGTTCGTATTCGTCGGTCTTTGAATCCACCAGAATACCGTTACTATACAGACATTGGTGAACCTCGTTCGATTCATCAAATGGGAATGCCGATTCCGCTTCCATCTCTCGCAGGTTCATGATTGTTGGCAAGTAACGCTCATCGTCAACGCTGATAATCGCTCCGGTTAATCCGCTAAAGGCAATAACGCCTCCGCTCTCCTTTGGAACAAACATCGCGTATTTGCTAACCTTAATGGTTTTGCCATTATTTATCGCTAACAATATCGACTTCCCCCCCTGTTTGAGTTGTCGCTGTTCTTTATGTTTATAATTATACTCTCGCGCAAAATTCCGTAAATAGAACTAAAAGTAACGATAAAACTTCCATTAAAGCTCCACAGGCGTTTGCGCGCGTGTCATCGGCAAAGAAAGAGAACTTATAGTTCTCTTTCTTGTTGATAAGGGAAGAAAACAAATAACAGGCGGAACAAAAAGTTCCGCCAAAATGTTTTTCACTGCTATTCATATCCTTGCGCTATTCTACATGCATTGTGCGGAGCGTGTTGTATAGGCTAAACACATTGTTTATCTGTGTTTCGATCTCGGGGAAATCCTGCGCGAATTCGCTATTAAGGTTGGCGTATTGCTCTTTGTTTTTTGATTCCTTATATAAAAAAAGCATGTCCGGCAGAATGGATAGCGCCTCTGAATATTTTTTTAACTTACACAAAGCTTTGAATTTTATGTAAATTGTGTCGCACAGAAACGCTATAGATCCAAATTCTTCACTCAGATTAATCCCATTGGTGGCCATGCCAAGAGCCTCTGTGAAACGACCCATCTCATAATAAACATCAGCCAAAGTACAGCAATGGGCGCTATAACATCTACCAAGGCGATAGCTGTCATAGCAGAAAGATGTTAGGTGCGTTTCGTTAAACAGCTTTGTAAGCGCGGATAAACCTTCTTCCCAAATAGCTGTAGCCTTTGCTTTTTCTCCATTCTCAGAAAGACATAAGCTTAAAAAGTTCGTAAGGTTAAAGAGATTCATGGATGGTATCAACGTCTCAATGGTGAGCGGTTTACTATTCGAGTCTGGTGAATATATAATGTACTTTTCATACTTTAATCCCGTTTCGCAACATTCTATCGCTTTAAGCGGGTCGTTGGCCACGCCGGCATAAAAACGCGCTTTGGCAAAGTATATGTCCATGTAGTTTATACTGTTTTTAACAAGCTTGGAGCGCTCAAAGTCACACGCCAAATTGTAAGCGCGGGTTAAATCTTCTAACCCCAATGTTCTAAGTATTTCCCATGATTTATCATAGGCTTTCAGGGTAACCGTTTCGCCGGTGTTTGGGTAATAGCGGCTTATTTTTACTTTGAAATAATCTTCGCACAAGCCTACGGTATACGCGCGCGGCATGGAAGCGCCATTTTCGATTTTGCTGAGCCCCTTGACTGTGCAGCCCAAGGCGTTTGCCAATTCTTCCTGCGAAATTTTGGCGCGTTGCCGCAAAAATTTAATAAACTCGCCTATTGAAATAACCATAAATGCCCTCCATCAATAACTCCGTTACCATAATTATAGCACTTTCACCCATTGTTGGAGAGATTTTTATGGCATTTTGGGTAAGGATATTAATCCATGCGTTAGCGCGCCCGCATAAAGCACTTTTGCCATATGGCTCTGCTTTTGTAGAATTTTAGCGGACGCTTTCACTGAATTTTTTTTATTCCCCCGCAACCTGGTAATTAGATCTAACCAATTGCTATGTAAAACAGATTGACACATTAAACAATTATATATATTATAGGGAAGGTAATAATAAATAAATTCAGAAGGGATTGGTGTTATGGCGAAGTTGCGTGCCGCTATAATCGGCTGCGGATTCATTTCGCCCGCGCATTTGGGCGGCTACGCCAAGTTGGATCAGGTCGAGGTCGTGGGGTTTTGCGATCTGCTGACCGAACGTGCCGAAGAAAAAGCCGCAAAGTTTGGCGCGCCCGGCGCAAAGGTCTTTTCGGATTACCAAAAAATGCTGGACGAGGTAAAACCGGACATCGTAAGCGTATGCACAGAGAACAACAAGCATTGCGAATTGACCGTCGCGGCGCTGGAATCGGGCGCGCATGTGCTATGCGAAAAGCCCATGGCAATAACGGGCGCAGAGGCGGATAAAATGGTGGCGGCGGCAAAAAAAGCCGGCAAAAAACTTTCGGTTGGGTATCAGCTGCGTTACACCAACGAGGCTATGTTGCTGCGGCGCGAGATAGAAGCCGGTAAGCTTGGAAAGGTTTACTACGCCGAGGCGGCGGCTGTGCGCAGGCGCGGCGTGCCTACATGGGGCGTATTTCTTAATAAGGAAAAACAGGGCGGCGGCCCGCTTATAGATATTGGCACGCACCTGGTAGACAGAACACTCTGGCTTATGGACGAGTATTCGCCCATTGTTTCTGCGGTTGGCAACGTATACGACCATCTTATACCCCTTGGCGGCTATAACAATGGCGGCCCATGGGATATTGGGCGTTTTGAGGTAGAGGACTCCGCCTTTGGCGCGGTGACGTTCAAGAGCGGCGCTACGCTGGTGGTTAAAGCCACATGGGCCGCCAACGTTAAAGATGTGGATTCTAGCCTGTCGCTGCTTTTGGGCATAAATGGCGGGGCGGAACTAAATAACTCCGACCTTGTTTTAAACGGCGAGTCATGCAACCATCTGTGGCAGTACAAGCCCGAAGCATTCCATAATGACGAGTCTCCCTATGATCGCGAAATCGCCGCCTGGATAAACGCGGTGGAAAATGACAAAGAACCCATTGTTAAAGCCGAGCAAGCCGCCCATGTGGTTAAAGTGTTGGAGGCCATTTATAAATCGGCGCGTGCTGGCGGTACAGCCGTCACATATTAAGGAGGCTGTTAAATGCACATAGGCATGATCACATGCAATTATTTTATGAAGATATACAACTATAAAGCGCCGGAGAATTTTAACTGGGGCGATATGTGCGTAAAATGGCGCACTAACTTCAAAAAAGAGGATTTTATTGCGCTCGCTAAAGAGATCCGTGGCATGGGGTATGACGCGCTGGAGATTTGGGAGCCCACATTCTCGCACGATATCTATAGCGAAGACGATGCCAGGGCGCTGGCGTCCGATCTGGCCGCCATGGGGTATAATAAATTGGCGTATTGTATAGGAGGATGGGGAAAAGACTCGGTTGGGGCTGTCGATAAAGCCTATAGTTTCGCCAAAGCCCTTGGAGCCGACGTTGTGGTAGGGTGCATTACAAAAGCCGATGTGGATATAATTTTGCCCGTTGTAGAAGAGGCTGGGAAAAAATATGGGTTGAAGTACGCCGTTGAGAACCATCCGAGCCCAAACCTTGAATCTCCAAGCGAGATCGCGGAAGCCATAAAGCCGTATACAACCATCGGCGCGAACTTGGACGCAGGTATCTATAATCAGCAGGGGTTCGATGTGCTGGACGCTTATAAGCTGCTTAAAGACAAAGTTTACCACAGCCATTTTAAAGACACGCTAAAAGGCGGCGAGGGGTGCCTCCCTATAGGCGATGGCGATGCGCCGCTGGCACAACTGCTTAAGCTGTATGAAGCGGACAATTTTAAATATATGCTCTCGGTTGAATTCGAGTATCATGAAGATCCGGCGCCTGGTCTACTCAAATCGATTGGCTATATAAAGCGGCAATTGGCTTAAGCATAGATTTTCGCAATGGGCTTTTGATAGTGAAGGGTATCGGATTGGCGCGGCTCTTGATTTCATTGTGTTTTAAGACGTAAACTCTTCTAAAAACATATATTTTTAGTAAAATTGCTGGTCGCTTCCAGAGCGTGAAAAGGGGTGATCGTATAAAGAAAAAGACGCCGTTCTGGACAGAACTCTGGCGTAATAAACTCCTGTATCTCCTTGCTGTTCCAGCTTTGTTGTACACGTTCGTTTTTAGCTATATGGCAATGCCGTTTATGGTTATAGCCTTTGAGAAGTTTAACTATAAGACGGGCATATTCAGCCCGTTTAGTGGTCTAGACAATTTTGTGTATTTTTTTAAGTCTAGTTGGGCCTGGACCATAACGCGCAATACCGTTGTTATTAACTTTTTGTTTCTTATTGCCGGGACCATTTTCTCCGTCGCGCTGGCTATACTGCTTAACGAGATTAAGATTAAGCGGTTTGTAAAGGTGTCGCAGTCTACCATGCTGTTCCCGTACTTTATATCGTGGGTTATAGTTAGCTATATGTTACAGGGTGTGCTGGGCACAGAGAACGGGCTGATCAACAACCTAATCGCGCAAGCTGGCGGCCAGCGCGTCTCGTTTTATTCGCTCCCGCAGTATTGGTACCTCATATTGCTTATTTTAAATATATGGAAGTACGCGGGGTACAACGCGATAATTTATCTAGCGGTTATCACCGGGCTGGACGAGGGTTTGTATGAAGCGGCGTACATAGACGGCGCATCGCGTATGAAACGCATTTACTATATCACGATCCCTCTGCTTGTGCCTACGATATGCATCCTTACGCTGATGTCAATAGGCAGAATTTTCTACGGTGATTTCGGCATGTTTTACGCAATAATAAGAGACAACGGTTCGCTTATGCCCATAGCTGAGGTTATAGATACCTATGTTTACCGCACTTTTAAAAATACGGGAAACCCAAGCCTGTCTATGGCTATTGGCATGTATCAGTCCGTTATTGGTTTTATATTGGTGTTTGTGTCAAACAGGATTGTCAAAAGATTTTTTCCCGAAGGGGCGTTGTTTTAGTCCCCGTATAAGCTGGGCAACACCCATTGCATGGGCGTAGCCCATTTGCGGTCGAAGGCCGCGTTAGACAGGAGGCGCGTATGGACAATACACCCGCCGTGCGCAACAGAATAGACTACGGCCTTGCGGACAAAATACAACAGGTATTCATATACTCGTTTGTCGCCGCGTTTTCGCTGGCTTGCCTGCTGCCGTTTATCCTCGTAATTATTGTTTCGCTTACTGCGGAAAAATCGATCACCATCAATGGATACAGCTTTTTCCCAAAAGAATGGTCCACATATGCTTACGAGCTAATGTTTTCGCCGCGTTCGTCTGTGCCCCGGGCGTACTATGTTACAACCCTGGCCACAGTGACGGGGACGATTGCCGCAACGCTTATTACATTTTGCGCGGGCTATACGCTGGCCAATAAACAATGCCGCTACCGAAACGGGATGTCGCTTTATTTTTATATTACCATGGTGTTTTCGGCGGGCCTTGTGCCTTGGTACATGATTTCTAAAGGGATAGGAGCTTACGACAATATCTGGGCGCTGATAGTGCCATCTCTGATGTTTTCGCCATTTAATATGTTTCTTGTGCGAAATTTCATCCATGGCATACCGGACGAACTAAGCGAATCCGCGCGTATTGATGGGGCGGGAGAGATTAAGACGGCATTTTCTATCTACCTGCCGTTGTGTTTGCCCGTTATCGCAACCGTTGCGCTGTTCTATGCTATAGGCTATTGGAATAATTATTTTAACGCTGTTATGCTGGTTAATGATAAAGACTATTATTCGTTGCAGATGTTTTTGTTTAAAATTCAGTCTGAGATCACGCAAATGTCAAAGATGGCGCAAGGGGCCATGCGATCCAATCCGCCAAAGGAAAGCTACAAGATGGCCACTTCCGTTGTAACCATGGGGCCTATTATACTTCTGTATCCATTTCTTCAGAAGTATTTTGTTAAAGGCATGGTTGTGGGAGCTGTTAAAGGTTAAAGGGAGGCAATTTGATTGAAAAGGACATTAAGTTTACTAATTGCACTTTGTGTTATCGTATCCGCCGTGACCGCGTGCAGTTCGCCGGCTGGCACAACTAACAACACAGAGCAAACACAAAGCGAAAGCTCGGGGGCTCAGGAGAGCGAGACACAGCAAGCCAGCGAAACGCCCGTTGATACGGTAGAAGAACTTAAGCCCGTGCGTTTTGTGCAACCGGGAACCTATAACGCGGAGTATGAAGTCGGGTTAGCGGCAATAAACGAAAAATTGAAAAACGACGGAGTCGGCATAGAGCTGGATGTTATCCGTATCCCGTGGGACGCCTACGCGGAAAAGCTAAATTTAATGCTTACCTCGGGCGAGCCGTTTGAGCTGCTGCACATTATGCAAGACGTTAAGAACCTATCGTCTATCGCGGGCATTGGCGCGGTTATTTCACTTGAGCCATATCTGGACAACTACCCGGACCTGTTGGCTAATTTTACCGATATAGAGTGGAGCGGAACGCTGTATAACGGCGAGCGCTATGCGGTGCCGTGTTATTGGCGCTCTTTCGACAACACGATGAGTACGGTACAATTACGCACAGACGTAATGAAGGCCGTAGGCTATGACACTCTGCCTACTGATATAGACCAGGTTATAGACATGATGAAAAAGTCTCAGGATTATATTCTGGATGAAACGGGCATTAAGGCTTACACTTGGTTTCATCAGGTGCAGGATACCTCGCACTGGCTGCACAGATTCTACGACACCTTCCCATTCTATGTTGAGAACAGCTTGGGCATAGTATTGGCCCGCCAAGACGGAACCATAGATTCCTTCTATGAATCGGAAGAATTTAAACAGGACGCAGCGACGTATCGCAAAATTTTTGAGGCGGGTCTTATAAACCCCGACATTATGAATTTGGATCACCAGGTGCAATATGACCAGGCGGATCTGGGCGCGTTTTTGCTTTCACCCACGTTTGAGCCTATCGAACAGGTTACGATAAAGAGGATTACCGGAATGGATACGACGGTAGAAGCATTATTCGCGCAGCCTGAAAAACCGGACTTAATATATACCTTTGTGCAGAACATCAATGCCGTGTCATCCACTGCGGAAGACCCGGAAAGCGGCCTTAAGCTGCTTGAGTGGCTGTATAAGAGCAAGGAGAACCACGATCTGTTCCATTATGGCATAGAGGGCCAGCATTATAACCCTGTTGGCGATGACCGGATTGAATATATCCGCGACGCGGATGATAAGCAGTTATTTTACCTGGATACCTGGATGACAGGCTACCTGCCTTTAATGAGATTTGACGCTGAATCGCCGGATGCTCAAATAGAGATGATGACGTATAAATCTGACCATTATGTAGTTTCCCCCATTGCTGGCTTTATTTTTGACTCCAACAGCGTGGCGACAGAACTGACCAATTTGCAGACAGAGCTCATTTCCTCTATCTATCCCATTAAATTGGGCATTGTGGACTATGACAGCAATATCGGCCCCGCTATAGAGAAGCTGAAAGCAGCCGGGCTGGATAAATACCTGGAAGAATATCGCAAACAGTTTACGGCGTATTACGAAGCCAACCCCAATGTAGCCGAAATGGCTAAAGAGGTTAAGAAATAGGATCTACCAAGCGCAATAAAATGCCCGTTTGCTATGGATGGCAAACGGGCATTTTTCTACAATTTTTTATTATGTGAAATTGCTTCAAGCATATTTTGACCTCCATAAAAGGCCGCCTTTTCAAGTGTTTTCTTTCACAAATTTATTAATCAAATCAGGATATTTAGCCAGCGCTCGAGCCATGCCAAAATAACTGATTTTTGTGGTATTTAAAATCTCCGTCATTTCCTTAAAATCGTTATTTCCACCGGTCAAGATAACTGCCGTTTTATTTTTAGAAGCGATGGCCTCTGCTTCGTCTTTAAAATATGCCGATTGGTTTTCGCGGCTTTTCCAGTTTCCGCTTATTTCAATAGCGTCTATCCCTTTGTTTGATAATTCATTGCACAAATATAAAACATCATCAAAAGATACCCCATCTTCAATGCCGTCTACCACATTTATCTTTATCCAAACAGGGTAATCATTACCTACCGCTTTACGGATGGCCTCATATGTTTCCAATGCCATTCTTGCCCTGTTAGGGGTAGATCCCCCATATAAGTCATTTCTGCGATTATAATAGGGTGTCATAAATTGGCTGAGGAGAAACCCATGGGCCGCATGTATTTCAATACCGTCATAACCGGCATTTTTTGCTCTTAAAGCGGCATTGGCAAATTTATTTTGTATATTTTTAATTTCTTCAAGGCTTATTTCTTTGGGTATAGTTTTTTTATTTAAATTTTCCACAGCGCTGGGCGCAAGAACTGTTACTCCTGCTGCATTACCCATAACATACGATCCAACATAAACCAACTGTAGAATAATGTTTGCGTTAAGGCTATGGGCAGTATTAGTTAGGCTCCTATGCCCATCGGCAAATGAATCGTCATAAAATGCCATTATCGGATAGGATTTTTCTGATTCATCTACCAGGGTAAAGCCGGTAATCATAGTCCCCACGCCGCCCTGCGCCAAATTTGTATAAAGATCCAAAATATATTGATTTACATGTCCATCCGTCGTTTTTTCACCTATCGCGGCGCGAATGAACCGATTTTTTAAGACCATGTTCTCTACATGGGTTGTATCAAATAAAGTCTTCATTATCGTTCCCATAAATATTATACCATGCCCTTTCAGAAAATGATTTATATGAAGGACGCTTACCTTCTTTCTCCGCGACCCCTATTGGCAAAAAGCCAACAACAGTATATTCTGGGGGTATATTCAGAAGTTTTGCTATCTGTTTTTGAGTTTCGGTATTTTCCGTGATATTTCCCTCAATCCAACAACTTGCATAACCGAGAGCTGTAATTGCAATCAACATATACTGTATCGTTTTTGTATACATTCAAAAATATCCGGCATTTTGATCTCCTTGTTTTTTTAGTTATGTTGCACTATCGCTGATAATTTCTTTTATAGTATCAACAGCCTGCCTTACGAAATATGGATTGCTTTTGCGGTAATATGGAATTATCAGCGCGGCCTGATGTAAAGCATAGGCGCAAGCCCTATACCATATGGGATCGCTGACATCTGTTTTGGCTCTAAAAATATCTCTATTTTTATTATCAAACAACGACCATGCCGGTATTATATCAAATGCGGGATCGCCCACCCCCGCGCTGCCAAAATCTATTATAGCCGCTATATGATCGTCCTTTACCAAAATGTTTGGCTTTAGCAGATCCGCGTGAATCCATATCGGCTTGCTGTCAAACACAGGTGTATCAACAAGTTTTCCCCATATTTTAATAGCCTTGGCATAATCTATTTCCTCCGCTGACGCAATAAGATTCTCTATGGTTACGGTATTTAATTCCAACAGCGGCCTTCTGCCAGCCTTGGGGGCATCCGCCAATAAACCAATCGCATGTAATTCTCTGATAAAAGTTGTTAGTTCAGATATTACCCTTTGGTGATTTGTAATTCTGCTGTTATCATAAGGCTCGCCATGTATCCAGTCATAGATGGCCCAGTGCGCTGGATATAAATCGCTTGGCCGCCCCAATTTTATTGGCTGTGGAATTCTAATACTTACATGTTTTGCGATATAGGGCAGTATTCTATACTCCTTTAATAATGAATCGGCGTATCCCTCCAATTTTGGAAAACGCATATAATAATCATTGCCCAATCTGAAAATCGAATTTACAGTACCCGTAGAGTCAAATTCATATATGGGCAAGCCAGCATACTCTGGAAATTGTTCTTTTATTAAGTTTTTTACAATCTCCGTATTTATACTTAATTGGTCGTTATGTAATATTCTCACTGTCAAATGGCTTTATAAATTATTGGTCGATACTGGGGCGTAGGAATTGGTAAATTACTATTTCTTGCTTCATCAAGCCATAGTTTTTGGGCGGCCAAAACTTGCAACAAAGCCTCGTTAGGCGTTTCTCCAAAAGCACTGCAATTTTTTAAATCAGGAACATCCGCAATATATCCCTCGTCCTCATCGCTATAAAAAATGTTAATATGATAATCTTTCATGGTCAATCCTCCATTCTCAAATTATACTTCTCAACCAAAGAAAAGAATTGTAAGCGTTATACCGATAACAGTTGTCAGCCACAATGTCAAAGCACAAGTGCGCCGTAATTCTGTGGTTTTTTTCGCGCCGAAAAGTTGAGCTATTAAAGTGCCAAACCCATGAGAGAAGCCGAGTAGAACCATCAATATTAGCCAATAAAAAGAACTGGCCGCGCTGATTGCGGCGAAGGCGTTTACTCCAATTAACCTGCCAACTACTATGCTGTCGGCAATTGTATAAACTTGCTGTATTATCTCGGTAAGCATTATTGGGATAGCGAATTGGATAATAGAACCAAATGGCGGGCCTTCTGTCATCAGCTTCCGCTTCATCGCGCCCCTCCCCTTTTGCTCTACTGTATACAGTTATTGTAACCCCATCAGGCGTGAAAAGCAATACCGCCGCGTAAGATCCCGCAGATTCGCGATATTGCCAGCGTCTTGTAAATCGAGTGATCGAGGTGTATAATGCTTCCATTAGAGCGATGGTTCGCACCAATGACGCATATAAGAGTGAGAAAGGATGAAAAAATGCCGGGCAGCGAAAAAACAGAACATATACAAGTAGAAAATAAGCTGATTTTACTTTACATTATTAACAAGATGGAACTGCCCCTTTCAAGAAGCCAGCTGACAGAGTTTGTGCGTGAGGGCGAATATATGGACTATTATATGATGCAAGAAACCCTGGCCGAGATGAGCGACGAAGGGTACCTTGAGTCGTCTCAGGACAACAACAACACCCGCTATAGCATTACTGACGAGGGAATCACCATGTTGGACTATTTTGAAAACCTTATTCTCCCTTCTGTGAGAGCAAAGATAACCCAGTATGTGCAACAGCGATTTAATTGTATTAAACGGGACTTTGAAGTTACAGCCAACTATTTTTTGGATTCGGATGCCAATGAGTACATAGTAAAATGCGGCGCTTATGAAGATAAATGTTTGCTTATGGAGGTGCAGGTGTCAGTTGTTTCACGCGCGCAGGCAAAACTTATATCTAACAATTGGAAAAACCACGCGAGCGAAGCATACCTAAACATTTTAAACGAACTTATTCACAAGAGGGAAAAGCCAGAGGCGGTTACAGCATAATATATAATAGAATCTCGCCTGAATCTGTCGTATTTGATGATGGTTTTGGGCGAATTTTTGCTTTGCGGGAAAAAATGGGAAAATAACCGCGATATGTTGCAATTATCACATCATGAAACTATAATGATTTAAAAATTATGGTGGAAGGGATGATACTATGGCTTATGAAGAACTGTACGCCGAATTGATAAACTGTATAAAGCTATATCACCCTGCCGCCGAGTTTCCTCTTGTCGAAAAATCTTTTATTGTGGCTAAAGAAGCCCATAAAGACCAATATCGCAAATCAGGCGAGTCGTACATTATTCATCCTCTGTCGGTCGCGATCATTCTCGCGCAGCTGCAACTGGATTTGGAATCCATAGCCGCCGGGCTATTGCATGACGTTATTGAAGATACAAAATATACCTACGCGGATATTAGCGCTATGTTTGGCGAAGATGTGGCCCAGCTGGTTGACGGGGTTACCAAGTTGGATATGCCTACCTATATAGCCAAGAGTGAACAGCAGGCCGAAAACTTTCGCAAGATGTTTATTGCCATGGCAAAAGATATTAGGGTTATTCTTATAAAAATTTCTGATAGGCTGCACAATATGCGAACACTTAAGTTTCAACCCGAGGCGAAACAAAAAGAGATCGCGCAGGAGACGCTGGACATCTACGCGCCTTTGTCTCACAGGTTGGGTATCAGCAAGCTGCGCTACGAGCTTGAAGACATATGCTTTAAATATCTCGAACCCAAAGAGTACAAAGATTTGAGCGAAAAAATAAACCGCAAGCTGAGCGAGCGCCGTAAATTTGTACAAACTATGGTAGATGAGATTCGTGTTAAGCTGGACGCGCGCGGTGTGAATGTAAATATCGAGGGAAGGCCGAAGCATTTCTTTAGCATATATAAAAAAATGGTAGGACAAAATAAAACCTTGGATCAACTGTATGACCTTATCGCCGTGCGCGTTATTGTCAATACCGTATCAGATTGCTATACAGTGCTGGGCATATTGCACGAAAATTATAAACCGGTACCCAACCGGTTTAAAGATTATATTGGCATGCCTAAACAAAATAAATATCAGTCTCTGCACACTACATTGTTAAGCACCGGCGGCGAGCCGTTCGAAGTGCAAATACGCACATACGAAATGCACAGAACAGCAGAGTACGGCATCGCGGCGCACTGGAGATATAAGGAAGGGCGCACCGAAGCGGGGGATCCCCATGGCGAAGAGGCAAAGCTTACCTGGCTACGCGAGATTTTAGAATGGCAGCGCACGCTCTCAACCTCCACCGAATTTCTTGACGCTCTTAAAACAGATCTTAATGTGTTTCGAGAGCATGTGTATTGTTTTACACCCAAGGGCGAGGTTGTCAGTTTGCTTAACGGAGCCACAACCATAGACTTTGCCTACGCTATTCATAGCGCCATTGGCAATAGAATGAAGGGCGCGAAGGTAAACGGCAAGATCGTCCCCATAGAGACAACGCTTAATAATGGCGATCGCGTAGAGATCATAACCAGCCAAAACATAAAAGGGCCAAGTCTCGGTTGGCTTAAATTTGTAAAAACAAGTACTGCGCGCGGCAAAATAAATCAGTGGTTTAAGAAAGAAAATCGAGACGAAAATATAATAAAGGGCAAAGAGCTGCTGACGACTGCCGCCACCGCCAAAAGAGCCGTACTGGATGAATTGCTAACGCCAGAACGTAAGCAAATGATTTTGGAGAAGTTTAACTATCCAGATTGGGATACCTTGTGCGCGGCGGTAGGCCATGGCGGGTTAAAAGAGACGTCTGTTGTTAACCGCCTCATAGAAGACGCTCACAAGGACGACAAGTACGAGGTAACGATAAGCTCCGACGATATCGTGGCAAAAGATAGAAAAAAACGCAGCGGCATAGTTGTAAAGGGCATTGGCGACATTAACGTGCGTTTCCCCAAATGCTGCAATCCATTGCCAGGAGATGAGATAGTGGGGTTTGTGACCAGAGGGCGCGGACTTAGTATTCATCGCACCGATTGCAAGAATATTATAAGCTTGGACAATAGCGAGCGCAGCCGCCTGCTTAACGCAAGCTGGCAAATGCCCGAGCGCTCTGCCAGTATTCATTTCCGCGCCGATTTGCGCGTGCTGGGGCAAGATAGGGTGGGTCTGTTTAACGATGTGAGCCGCGTAATAATGGACGAACGCATTTCAGTAAAAGAATTGGGTGCGAAAACGCACCACAACAGCGCGATATTTAATATATCGCTGGAGATAACAAGCCGCGAGCAGTTAGATCACCTGATAATAAAGCTAAGGGGCATAAACGGAGTATATGAGGTGGAACGCACATGAAGGTTTTCTTGGTAGTTACGCGTGAATACGATCAAAACTGTTATTGCTGTTTTGACCAAAGCACAAAAGAGGGCGTAGTAATAGATCCGGGGCTTAACCACGAGGGCATAGTATCGTTTATACGCGGGGAAGAGATCAAAATTAAATATATACTGCTCACTCACGCTCACTTCGATCATATCTCGGGGGCCAGCGAAATTAAGGACTATACCAATGCCCCCATCGTTGGGCACCCGTCTGACGCGGAGATTTTATACGACCCTAAGCTCAACCTTTCTGGCGGGTCATATGGCAGTGAGATATCACTTTCTTTTGATTATCTTGTTAGTGATGGTGACGTCATAGCGGCAAGCGGCATCGAATTAAAAGTTGTGGCAACTCCGGGGCACACCCCCGGCGGATTGTGCTTCTATTCTCCCCAAGACTCAATGATATTTACCGGCGATACCCTCTTTTGGGAATCCGTTGGCCGCACGGACTTGCCGCTGGGCGATGGACGCCTTCTGACTCGCAGCATAAAAGAAAAGCTCCTTACCCTACCAGGGGATACCATCGTATACCCTGGCCACGGCAGACCGACCGATATAAAGCATGAACGGGGCATACATCAATCAATGGATTCGGATATGCTGAGGCGTACACTCTGATGTTTTGCGTTTTCAGGGGGCACGAGTATGTGTATGACATTCAGGCCATATCGCAAATATTTTACCCCAACGAAAAATTCACTCGGGTTAGCGATATACAGCCCGCTGGAGTAACGATAATCACCGAATTGGCGGCCGGGGAGTGTCGAGCGATATTAATCATTGACGGGCGACAGGTTGAGCGGCAGTCTCTTTTTAGCAGGGAATATAGCAATGAATATAACATTGAACAGCCCCTCGTTCAAAGCAAACGCGCTTCGGCGCTGCCCGTATTGGAGAACGATGAGGAGAATGATGATCGGAAACGACCGCGTGAGATGTTATCGGCGGGCGAGGGGGAATACTCCTTGCCCGGCGCCGATAGCGAGCACTCCACGCGGCGCGGGTTGATGATAGCCCTATATATAGCGCTTAACAAATATACAGGGCTTAACCCGCCGTGGGGGGCGCTTACGGGTATTCGCCCTTCCAAAATGGCGCGGCTCATGCTCGATAACGGTGTGGACAGGGCGATTATTGTCCGCAACCTAAGCGCAAACTATTTCACCCGCCCGGAGAAATCGGAACTTGCCATTAATGTAGCCAACGCCGAACAAAAGCTCATTGCCGCGCAACCGAAAGACGCGGTAAGCCTTTATGTAGGCATACCTTTCTGCCCGTCCCGCTGCCTGTATTGCTCGTTCGCGTCGTACCCCGTTTCTCCTAAAACATGGGAATATGTAGAATCGCTCATAAAAGAACTGGACGCCGTAGGAGAATTGATCAAGAGCAATCCTATCTCCAGCCTTTATATCGGCGGGGGCACGCCGACATCTTTGCCGGATGATCAGTTTGAGCGGCTATTGAGCTATCTGTCCGCGCGTTTTAAGGCCAGTGAATTTTGTGTGGAGGCGGGAAGGCCGGACACTGTGTCCAGATCAAAATTGTTGATTATGAAACGGTACGGCGTTAACCGAATCACCCTAAATCCACAGACAATGAACGACGCGACGCTTGCGCTGATCGAGCGTGAACACGGCGCGGAGGATATTACGAGAGCGTTTTGCGGCGCAAGGGAGTGCGGATTTGATAACATTAACGCTGATATTATTCTCGGATTGCCCGGAGAAACGGTCGCGCACGTAGAACGCACCTTTGATTCCCTTATTAAACTGGACCCTGAGAATATCACGGTACATATATTGACCATAAAACGCGCGTCTCGCCTTCGCCCCACGCTTAATGAATACCATATCGCCAGCGTGGGTGAGTTGGAGCGAATGCTTGATCTGAGCAGACAAATATGTATGTCAACAGGATATATGCCCTACTATATGTACCGGCAAAAGAATATGCTGGGGAATTTTGAAAACGTCGGTTATTCCAAGCCAGGTAGAGAGGGTATATACAATGTGATGATGATGGAAGAGACTCAAAGCGTTTGGGCGACGGGCGCGGGCGCGGTTACAAAACTGGTTGTGGGAGATAAAATAAGCCGCGTGTTTAACGTGAAGAGTTTGGACGACTATATAAAACGCGTAGACGAAATGATAGGGAGGAAGAGAATTGCTTACGCAAACGCCGCGCGGCACTAAAGACATTTATGGAACCCAAATGACGGACTGGCTGCGCGCGGAGGAGATAATCCGCGCCACATGCAAGAGTTTTTGCGTTGAAGAGATACGCACGCCTGTTTTTGAGCATACCGAACTTTTTTTGCGCGGTGTGGGAGAAACGACAGATGTTGTGCAAAAAGAGATGTACACCTTTCTTGACAAAAGCGATCGCAGCATCACCTTGCGCCCAGAAGGGACGGCAGGTGTGGCGCGGGCTTTTATAGAGCACAAGATGTATGCCGAGGCATTGCCGAAGCGGTTTTATTATATAGCGCCGATATTTCGCTACGAGAGGCCCGCTCAGGGCCGCTATAGACAGCACCACCAATTTGGCGTGGAGATATTGGGGTCTTATGACGCGGCGGCGGACGCGGAGGTTATCATGCTGGGCAACACGGTTTTGGCAAAGCTGGGGCTGACAGACTGCCAGTTGCGGCTCAACAGCCTTGGCGGGACAGAATGTCGCGCCAGATACAACGATAAATTGCGTGAATACCTTCAGTCCAGGCTTGACAAACTTTGCCCCACGTGCCAAGCGCGCGCCGAAAAAAATCCCCTGCGCATATTGGATTGCAAAAACCCTGGTTGCAGGGAGATAATACAGGACGCGCCCGTACCGCTTGATACGCTGGGAGCGGAGTGCGCCGCGCATTTTGCCCAATTACAAACCCTGCTAAATTTTGCCGGTATATCTTACACAGTAGACGGCCGGATTGTGCGCGGGCTGGATTATTATACGCGCACGGTGTTTGAGTTTGTAGACAATAAATCTGGGCTTACAATCATGGGTGGGGGGCGTTATGATAACCTGATACAGGAGGTAGGCGGACCCGCGACTGGCGCGGCGGGCTTTGGCATGGGTATGGAGCGCATATTGTCCATGCTTTCGGAAGAAGCGAAAATGCCGGGTTACGTGTACGTAGGCAGCGTGGGCGAAGCGGGGCAAAAAGAATCCCTCGCAATAGTGAAAAAACTGCGTGAGGCGGGCCTTGACGCGCAAACGGATATTTCGGGGCGCAACGTGAAGGCCCAGCTAAAATACGCGGACAAAACCAACGCCTCACATGTTATCATTATAGGCGACAACGAGATTGATTCACGCCAAGTAACCGTAAAAGAAATGGCGACAGGTATACAAACAAAAATCGGGATAGATGGGTTAAGTGAGTATTTTAATAATTCTAATTAAGACAATAATGGTATGATAAGTGTGAGGTGAACACACTTTATGGAACGTAAAATTGTTCAAGACCTTTTTAGCTGGAAAAACAATCCGCAAAAAAAGCCCCTCTTGCTTCAAGGCGCAAGGCAAGTAGGCAAAACCTACAGCTTGCTTTCTTTTGGCAAGCAGCATTATAAAAGCACAGCGTATTTTAGCTTAGAAGAATCCGGCGAATATACCGCTGTTTTTGAGCGCGACTTAAAGCCGGAGCGCATTATCAAAGAACTTTCGGCGCTTTCCGGCATTACGATAATGCCTCAGGACACGCTCATTATATTTGACGAGGTGCAGGCTTGCGAAAAGGCTTTAACTTCGCTCAAATACTTCGCCGAGAGAGCGCCGGAGTATCACATTGCGGCGGCAGGGAGCTTATTAGGCGTTGCCGTGAAGCGGGAGAAATTCTCTTTTCCCGTCGGCAAAGTTGATATGCTCAGTCTTTACCCGATGGATTTTGAGGAGTTTCTTTGGGCTGTAGGTAAAAAGGATGTATGCGAGCTTGTTCGCTCATCAATCATTGAATTTACACCGCTTTCTCTCCACGACACCGCAATGGATTTGTATAAAACGTATCTAGTAGTTGGCGGTATGCCCGCAGCGGTCATGGAATATGTGCAGAAGCGTGATTTTGACTTTGTTAAGGTCGCGCAAAAGACATTGAACAACTCCTATGTTGCTGATATGGCAAAATACGCAACCGCGCAGGAAACCATAAGAATCAAAGCGGCGTGGGAATCCGTCCCCGCACAGTTAGCCAAAGAGAACCGCAAATTTCAATACAAGGTCATCAAATCGGGGGCCAGGGCAAATGATTATGAACTCGCCCTTAATTGGCTTGCGTCAGCAGGAATGATTAACAAATGTATCAATGTTAGCGAGGGCAGAATGCCCCTTTCCGCTTATGCCGACAATGAGGCGTTTAAAATTTACATGGCGGATACAGGGCTTCTCTGCTCCAAGTTTGATATTGCGGCGAACGTGGTCTTGCACACGCCACACAGCTTTGACGGATTCAAAGGCGCGCTCTGCGAAAACTATATCTGCCAAGCACTAGTCACTTTAGGCGTTACGCCTTATTATTGGAGTTCGCCGGGCAAAGCGGAGGTTGACTTTGTCTTTCAGGATAAGCAGGGCAATATCATACCACTTGAAGCAAAATCAGCCGAAAATGGGCGCTCCAAAAGCCTTAGAAGCTACCGCGATACATACAATCCCGAATATGTGGTACGTGTTTCTGGCAAGAACTTCGGCTTTGAAAACGGTATAAAAAGCGTTCCGCTATATGCCTTGTTCGCATTGACATTCACGGATTGAGCCGGCACAAACAATCCGTTGACGTTTGGGCTGCGGCGCGTTATTATGTCTCACAAAGATAATCAGGAGGAGCGAATGAAACGTTGCGGAGGCATACTGGCGCACCCCACTAGCTTTCCGAGTTTGTATGGGATAGGAGACTTGGGCGAAGGCGCGCGCGGCTTCATAAATTTCGCTAAAAAAGCTGGCATAAAGTTGTGGCAGGTGTTGCCGCTGGGACCCACTAGCTTTAGAGACTCGCCTTATCAGAGCTTTTCTACCTTTGCGGGTAATCACTACCTAATAAGCCCAGATATATTGTTAAGCGAGGGCTATCTGGAAGAAAGCGATTTGAGCGTAGGGCCATGGTTTAACGCTCAACGGGTAGACTATGGCTTGGTTATAGAGTACAAAATGAATATATTTCGCAAGGCGTTTGAGACGTTTAAAAAAATTGGCGCAGACTGTTCGTGCGATAAAGACAGTGCCCGCGATTTGCACAAAGAACAACCCCCGCAAAGTGATCGCTTATCTGAGTCAGAACAATGCCCCCGTACTAATCGTCATACCGATTTCAACACGTTTTGCTCACAAAATGCCGACTGGCTGCCAGACTATTGCCTCTTTATGGCCGCGAAAAATCATTTTATAGCCGAGCGTAAGTATCAAAACGATGACGCGCCGGATTTTGTCGCATACAAAGCCGCAAATGACAAATATCTGTCTAAGAGCCAGTTAAAAGACTACTATTATGGCGCGGTGTGGAACAGTTGGCCGACAGATCTGGCGCGGCGCGACCATTTTGCCGTCGTAGAGTGGAGCGCGAAATTAAAGGATGAAATAGAATTTTTCGCCTTTTTGCAGTACGAATTTTTCCGGCAATGGGCGTTGATAAAAGACTACGCCAACACGTCAGGTCTTGAGATAATTGGCGATATACCTATTTTTGTCGCAATGGATTCCTCTGATGTGTGGGCAAATAAGGAATTGTTTCAGTTGAATCTTGATGGCAACCCGTATGCCGTCGCTGGCGTGCCTCCGGATTATTTTAGCGAAACGGGGCAGTTGTGGGGCAACCCATTGTATTTTTGGGCGGCGCACAAGAAACAAGGCTACGAATGGTGGGCCAATCGCATTAAATCCGCTCTAAAACTTGTGGATATTTTGCGGGTGGATCACTTTCGCGGGTTTGAGAGCTACTGGTCAGTGCCCTACGGTGAAAAAACCGCGATTAACGGCGAATGGCTTAAAGGCCCTGGGCTTGATATTTTCGAAAGTTTGGGCAAGCTGCCAATAATCGCCGAAGATTTGGGCGTAATAACGGATGAGGTAAACGCGCTGCGCGAAGAATCGGGCTTTCCCGGCATGGCGGTGTTGCAATTCGCCTTTGGTTCAGACGCGACGAACGGCTATTTGCCGCACAATTTTAAAACCACCAATCTGATCTGCTACACCGGCACGCATGACAATGATACGGGCTTAGGGTGGTACAACGGCTCCGCAACGGATAAAGAGCGCGACTTTATTCGTCGTTATCTTAACGTTAACGGCGACGACGTGGCGTGGGATTTGATACGGCTTGCCTGGTCGTCAATCTCGGCGTACGCCATCACTCCTATTCAAGATATTTTAAATCTCGACGGAGCAAACAGAATGAACATGCCCGGAAATCCGGTGGGCAATTGGCAATTCCGCTATGACGAGTCGGCCTTAACAGACGACATAGCCGCCCGATTAAAATATCTATGCGAAATCTATAATCGATGAACCTTGCGAAACGAGCTTAATCGTTAAACGCTGGAAAGAATTGTTTGTAATAAATACATGCGGGGTGCACAACCTTGAATTTCGGATTCGTAAGAGTGGCTTGCGTTACGCCAGATGCGCGCGTAGCCGATTGCGCGTATAACACTCAAAATATTATAGACGCGATACGTAAAGCGTGCGATAAGGGCGTGTCATTAACCGTCTTCCCCGAATTGAGTATAACGGGCTACACCTGCGGCGACCTATTCCTCCAGCAGCGATTGATAAGCGCGGCGTATTCATCGATGCTTCGTGTCGCGAACGAGACAAAAGATTTGCCTGTCGCGTCTGTGATTGGTCTGCCCGTTCAATACAAAGGGAAATTATATAACTGCGCGGCTGTTTTAAGTGGAGGAAAAGTCTGTGGGATTGTACCAAAAATATATCTGCCCAACTACGCGGAGTTTTACGAAATGCGGCACTTCGAGAGTGGACTGTGGCTAGACCGTGAAATATCAGGCGACGCTCCAGATAATGCCGCGCGACACACGATACAAATAGGCAAAACCTCTGGGGCAGACGCAACGCGAAACGGCGGGCCAGGTTCGTTCGAACCAGGTTCGTTTGAGTCTGTGCCGTTTGGCTCAAAACTTTTGTTCTCTAACGGCGAGTTTACATTCGCTGTGGAAATCTGCGAAGACTTGTGGACTGTTATACCGCCGTCGTCGTACCACGCGCAAGCCGGGGCGACTATTTTGGTTAATCTTTCTTCCGGTAACGAATTGACGGGTAAAGCCCGTTATCGCCGTGACCTTGTGACAAATCAGTCCGCGCGCTGCATAGCGGCATATGTGTATGCCTGCGCGGGCGAGGGTGAATCTACGACTGACCTTGTTTTTTCGGGCCACAATATGGTATGCGAAAACGGGCGAATGCTTGCCGAATCCAAACGGTTTGAGAATGGGATGATAATTGCCGATATTGACAACGATTATTTGATTGGCGAGCGTAGTCGCAACACAAGTTTTCACGCAAACATACAGGGCTACCGCGAAGCGCCAGTGCTGTATGGCGGCAATCAATGGCCGGGGCAAAATGAACGCGCAGAGGCTGTTATTGGCGGCCCGCACGATATATCCAATAATTGCGGCCACGACCCAGAGCCTTCATCCTTTTGCCGGGAATCACGGCCGCGTATCTTATATCGTGATGTTTCGCCCACGCCTTTTGTACCGCATGACGAAACATTGCGTAACATCCACTGCGACGAGATTTTAGCATTGCAGGCATATGGACTTAAAAAACGCTTGATGCATGTTAACCCCAAAACGGTTGTATTGGGGTTGTCCGGCGGCTTGGATTCTACCCTGGCGTTGCTGGTTTGCGCGCGCGCATTTGACTTGTGGCGAGCCCCTCGTGAGCGCATAATCTGCGTTACCATGCCGTGCTTTGGCACGACGGACAGGACGCGCGAGAACGCCAAAAAGCTGGCGTTAAATGTTGGCGCAACGCTGCGCGAAATCCCCATTTTTGACGCGGTTAATCAACACTTTAAAGATATAGGCCACGACCCTGCCGAACACGACCTGACATACGAGAACAGCCAAGCTCGGGAGCGCACGCAGGTATTAATGGACATAGCGAGTGAGACAGAGGGATTTGTTGTAGGCACTGGCGATTTGTCTGAGCTTGCTCTGGGTTTTGCCACTTATAACGGCGATCATATGAGTATGTATGGGGTCAACGCGTCTATCCCGAAAACGCTCATTCGATATCTTATCGCTTACGCCGCCGATACGTATGATGCGCCAGAGTTGGGTGCGGTGCTGAAGGACGTGCTGAATACCCCCGTTTCGCCCGAGTTGCTTCCGCCTAAGGGCGGCGAGATTGCGCAGCGCACAGAAAGCATACTGGGCCCGTACGAAGCGCACGACTTCTTTTTGTATTACATGATGCGCCTGGGATATCCGCCGCAGAAAATCCTGTATTTGGCGCAAATCGCGTTTAAAGACCTTTACACGAAGGAGCAATTGACAGCGTGGCTTACGACGTTTTACAAACGCTTTTTTAGCAACCAGTTCAAACGCTCGTGCTTACCCGATGGGGCAAAAGTGGGGTCGGTTGCGCTGTCGCCGCGAGGTGACTGGCGTATGCCCAGCGACGCTGTCGTAAACTGCTGGCTGGAGGAGGCTGATTTGTGATTTTATCTTTGATAGCGGAAGCCACCGAGTGCGATTTCAAGAGCAAGTTGGAACGTGATAAATCTGTTAGCTGGATGAAAAGTGTGAGCGCGTTTGCCAACGGTATTGGCGGTACGCTCTTTTTCGGCGTTGATAACAACGGCCATGCAATCGGTTTAGTCGACGCGCAATCCGATGCGGAATATATCAGCCACAGGTTAAAAGAGCAAATCTCTCCGCTGCCCGATTTTATCCTAACACCCCATTCAAATGACGGCAAGGAAATACTGACGCTCGTTGTAAAAGCCGGACGCGCCACTCCCTATTATTACACTGTTGACAAATCACAGAGGGCTTTTGTCCGTATCGGCAACGAAACGATTCCCGCGCCTAATCATATCCTTAACGAGTTAATTCTTAAAGGCAGCAACCGCACCTTCGACGCTCTTGAGACGGAATATAAAAAAGATGATTACAGCTTCACACTTCTTGAGGCAACTTATCGGCAAAGGGCGCGCCTACGCTTAGAGCCGACCGATTATGTTTCATTTGGACTGGCTAACGAGGGCGGACTTTTGACGCGCGCCGGGTCGTTGCTGACCGACCAGCATATCGTATATAACTCGCGGCTGTTCTGTACACGTTGGAACGGCCTGCGGAAAGGCTCTATTTTTGATGACGCGCTGGACGATAAGGAGTACGAGGGAAACCTAATCTATCTGCTTAACAGCGGCAGCGATTTTGTAAAGAACAATACAAAAGTCCGCTTCGTAAAAGAAGCAATGGAGCGCGTCGATAAGCCCGACTACGCAGAGCGCGCCGTGACCGAGACTCTGGTCAACGCCTTGATTCACCGTGACTACCTGATTTTAGGCAGCGAAATTCATATCGACCTTTACGACGACCGGCTGGAAATCAGTTCACCAGGCGGGATGTACAGCGGAAAAATGATTCAGGATTTGGACATTGACCAGCTTAAATCCGAGCGCCGCAATCCGAACATAGCGGATTTGTTTCACCGTATGAAATACATGGAGCGACGAGGAAGCGGATTGGAAAAAATCATTAACGAAACCGGAAAACTGCCGGGGTATTCTGAGCGGTATCATCCAGAGTTCTATTCCACAACTTCTTCTTTCACGGTCGTGCTAAAAAATGTAAACTACGCTGACGGTTATGATGATGACGGTGGAATAAAGCGTGGTATAAACGGTGGATTAAAACGTGGAATAAATGAAAATCAGCAAAATATTCTAAAAATACTTTCGGAGGATCCCACTGTTACGACTCAGGCCGTCGCTGATGCGCTTACTATTACGAGGCGCAGCGTTGAACATCACATTACCCGATTAAAAAAAACCGGACTTGTCGAGCGCGAAGGATCAAAGAAAACCGGCCGCTGGATTGTAAAGCCTGACAACACCAAGGAGGCAGCGACAACACATGAGTAAAGCGGTTTGTTCCGGCGTATAGCTCCCGATGTAACCGACGCAATGAGGGACTTGGAATTTCCCACCGGTGATACGGTGGGAAACTTGGCGGCTTTATTGCGCGAAGTGCGCTGCGAAGCGGAAACTTATCTTCTTATCGACAAGAAAGGTGACTCTAAAATTTTCTGTGTTCCTATGTAACCTTTGACGTAAACAGTAAAAAATTGTTCCGCGTTTCTCCTGAAACTTAAAGCTGTTCGGGATGGGAGGGTCTGCGGCCGATCGAGTAGATAGGCGCCTCGCGATGCCTACCTACTCGATCAAGCGTTTGCCCTGCCTCTAAAATTTTCTCCGTTGCGCTTGTCCGTATTATTTGTTAATATATTGTCGGCTGACCATACTGGTGCGGTCGGCATTTTTTTGTATTTCTCGATATTTCTTTCTCAATATTTGTAATTTAAGGGAGAAAATGATGTTTGATAAACGAATTACCATTTTTGCCGGACATTATGGCAGCGGCAAAACCAATTTGGCCGTTAATTGCGCCGTCGCCCTGCGCGGCTCCTTTCCAAACAAGCGTGTCATTCTGGCCGACATGGACATCGTTAACCCTTATTTCAAAAGCGCGGATGAAGCCACATATCTGGCGGGAAAAAACATTGATGTGATCGCCCCCGTATTTGCCAACACAAACCTTGACGCTCCCGCATTACCAGGTGAGTTGTTTTCTATTTTTCATGATCAAAGTAGCCTTGCGGTAATAGACCTTGGCGGAGATGACCGGGGCGCGTACGCGCTTGGGCGCTTTGCCGAATTATTGATAAATCACGCAATTTATGATATGTTATTGGTTGTTAACTACTATCGGCCACTTACACGCACCCCTCAAAGCGTTTGCGGCATTAAAACAGAGATAGAAGTGGCGGCGGGCGTAACGTTTACCGGGGTGGTTAACAACAGCAATATCGGCGTCGCTACTACCGCGCAAGACGTACTCAATAGCATGGAATACATAAAACGGGTGACGGAGCAATGCGATTTGCCATTGGTGTTCACGTCTATAAAGAAAGATTTGGAACACTTTTTGCCGGAATTAAACACGTTTGGCATAAATGTAACAGAGACAGGAGAGAAATATGGTATCGTTTAATAAAAACCGCTGCAAGGGCTGCGCGTTGTGTGTAGACGCCTGCCCCAAAAATATCATACAACTGGCAAAAGACGAAATGAACGAAAAGGGCTTTCACCCTGCGGTGTGTATCGATCAATCCGCATGCATATCGTGTGCGTTTTGCGCGATGGTATGTCCAGACGTAGTCATAACCGTTAAAAAGTGAGAGAAAGAGGGGAAAAAGTGGAAAAAGTTTTGATGAAGGGTAACGAGGCCATTGCCGAGGCGGCCATAAACGCCAGGTGTCTGCACTTTTTTGGCTATCCCATTACCCCTCAAACAGAGATCGCGGCGTATATGTCGCGGCGTCTGCCAAAGCTGGGCGGCGTGTATCTGCAAGCCGAAAGTGAAATAGCAAGCATCAATATGGTGCTGGGGGCGGCGGCGGCTGGCGCGCGCATTATGACCTCATCTTCGTCGCCGGGCATTTCGCTGATGAGCGAAGGGATTTCATATATAGCGGGGTGCGACCTGCCCTGCGTTATAGTAAATATACAACGCGGGGGGCCGGGTCTTGGCGGTATTCAACCCAGCCAGGCCGACTATTTTCAGGCTACGCGGTCTTCCGGGCATGGAGACTTTCACTCAATTGTACTCGCGCCAAACAGTGTGCAAGAAATGGCGGATCTAACCGGGGTGGCGTTTGATCTCGCCGACAAATACAGAATGCCCGCCATGATACTGGGCGACGGTATATTGGGTCAAATGATGGAACCTGTGACGCTTGATGGGATCGGAGAGCCTGTAACATACGATAAACCTTGGGCGACGACGGGCACTAGAGGCGCGCGCGAACACAATATTATAAATTCTCTGATACTCAAGCCGGAAGGGCTTGAGCAGTCCAATTTTAAACGGTTTGAGCGTTACGCGATTATAAAACGAGAAGAGCAGCTTCACGAAGAATATTTGACCGACGATGCGGATATAATCATTGCCGCTTATGGCGCGGCGTCACGCGTGAGTAAAAACGCCATCAAAATGGTCCGCGAGCGAGGTATTAAGGCAGGGCTTATAAGGCCCATAACGCTGTGGCCGTTCCCGGCAGAGGCGTTTGCCAAATTTGCCGACCGTGTAAAGGGATTTATTAGCGTGGAGATGAGCATGGGCCAATTGATAGACGACGTTAAACTCTCTACCGGTCAAAAACGTCCGGTCACCTTGTGCGCGCGCACGGGGGGTATGGTGCATACACCGGAAGAGATCGCTAAAAAAATTATGGCGGCGGACAAGGGGGAATGGCAATGAGCGTGATCGAAAACCAAAGTATTGATGGAGAAACAGATGTTATAGAAAATTCTGAATGGGCTGCAACGTCAAAGTTTGTTTTTACAAAACCCCATTCGCTGGTAGATGTGCCCACGCACTATTGCCCCGGCTGCACGCATGGCATTATCCATCGACTTGTCGCGGAAGCGCTGGACGAGTTAAACATATGTGGGCGCACTGTGGGCATTGCACCCGTCGGCTGCGCCGTTATGGCCTACGATTATTTCGCGTGTGATATGATAGAAGCGGCGCATGGGCGCGCCCCGGCTGTGGCCACGGGGGTTAAGCGCACTCTTCCCGATAACATTGTGTTTACCTATCAGGGTGACGGCGATCTGGCCGCCATAGGCACGGCGGAGACCGTGCATGCCGCCTTGCGCGGCGAGCGAATAACGGTTGTTTTTGTCAACAACGCTATATACGGTATGACCGGAGGGCAAATGGCGCCGACCACACTGCCCGGTCAGGTCACGCAAACCACCCCGTATGGGCGAAGCACAGAGACCGCCGGGTTTCCCATTAAGGTGTGCGAAATGCTTGCCACGATAGACGGTACCTACTATGCCGAGCGCGTGTCGGTTGACTGCGTGAAGAACATACGAGCCGCTAAAAAAGCGGTGAAGAAGGCTTTTGAATACCAAGTAAGGGGCAAGGGCTTTAATATTGTGGAGATTCTTTCTACATGCCCGACCAATTGGGGGTTAAGCCCGCAGAAAGCCTGCAATTGGTTGAGCGACAACATGATACCATACTTCCCGCTTGGGGTGTATAAAGACAAGGGGAAAGCTGATGAGTAAAAGGGCGGATGTGGAAACAAAGATATTAATAGCGGGATTTGGCGGGCAGGGCATACTGTTCGCGGGCAAATTCCTTGCGTATATCGGCCTCTTGAATGGGCGGCAGGTGAGCTGGCTGCCGAGCTACGGGCCAGAAATGCGCGGCGGCACCGCGAGTTGCAGCGTCGTTATATCCAATGGCCCGATAGGATCTCCCATCGTCAACAATCCCCACTACCTTATAGTTATGAACACTCCGTCGCTGGTTCGCTACGAGCCGGATGTAACGCCGGGCGGGCTCATATTTGCCGATAACGCGCTGATAACGCGCAAGGTGGAGCGCAAAGACGTTCAAGCGTTCTACATTCCCGCCACAAGCCTAGCGGATGAAATGGGACTTAAAAATCTGGCAAACATGATCATTTTGGGCGCGTTTATTAAACGCGCCGGCATATGCGCTTATGACGACTTTGCGCCCGCGTTGGACAAAACCGTGCCACCGCGCAGAAAAAATCTTATTGACGCCAATCTTAAAGCTCTCGAAACGGGGTATAGCTATGACTGAACAATTGAAAGAGATAGGGGCGCGCCTGGCCGGTTTGCGTGATGCTATGGAGCTTAGCGTGAGTGACCTTGCCGCCCGTTTGAATGTGACAGAAGAAGAATATTTAAAATATGAGAGCGGGGAGTTAGATTTCTCATTTAGTTTTTTGTATAACGCCTCGCAGGTTTTGGGTGTGGACGTGCTGGACATCATAAGTGGAGAATCGCCCAAACTTTCAAGGTTTTGCGTGGTGCGAGCGGGCGAGGGCTTTGACATACAGCGTCGCGCCGCGTATGATTATAAACACTTGGCTTACACATTTAGAGAAAAGAAAGCCGAGCCTTTTTTGGTAACTGTAGAACCAAAAGAGCAAAAGCCTACGCTTCACAGTCACGAAGGGCAGGAATTTGACTACATGCTAAAAGGCGACATGAGCATATACCTGGGGGATCAATCTTTTGTGCTGCATGAGGGCGACAGCGTGTACTACGACAGCAGCATACCCCACGCCATGAATGCGGTCGGCGGCGACGCGCAATTTCTGGCCGTTGTAATGAAGTAGGGAGGCGGGCATGGCCATATACGAGCAATTTATCGGCGCGACAAGGGACGATTTTGCCTCTTATGACGATCTAAAACGCCGGTACAAAATCACATATCCACAGAATTTTAACTTTGCGTATGATGTACTGGATGTTATCGCGCAGCGCGCGCCAAACAAACACGCGATGGTGTGGGTGGGCGCGGACGGCGCTGAAAAGTTTATAACCTTTGGTGACATGGCAAAGCTGTCCAACAAGGCGGCCAATTATTTCACCTCGTTGGGCATAGGCAAAGGGGACTTTGTTTTACTGGTGCTTAAGCGAAGCGACCTGTTTTGGTACTGTATGATGGGCTTGTGTAAGATTGGCGCGATTGTGGTGCAGGCGACGCACCTGCTAACGGCGAAGGATTATATGTACCGCTGTGACGCGGCGGATATAAAAATGGCGGTCGTAACGGGCGATAATGACTGTACGCGGCATTTTGATGAGGGCGAGCCTTACAAAACGGTAAAGATTAAAGCCGTGACCAAACATAAAGACGCCAAAGGCTGGCTGGATTTTGAAGAGGGATTTTATAAGGCCAGCGACCAATGGAGCCGCTCCATGGCGGAGGATATGCTCGCGACGGATACTATGCTGGTTAGCTTTTCTAGCGGCACGACCGGTTATCCCAAGATGGTGCGGCACGACTTTACCTATCCGCTGGGGCACATTATGACCGCCGTGTTTTGGCAGCGCGTTGAGGATGGGGGGCTGCACTTTACCATTTCAGACACGGGCTGGCTAAAATCTTTATGGGGAAAATTGTATGGGCAATGGCTGGGAGAGAGCGCGGTTTTTGTATACGACTTTGATCGTTTTGCCACTCTGGACATTCTGGCCAAGATACAACAATATAAGATAACGACGTTTTGCGCCCCGCCCACCATGCTACGCATGATGGTTGCAGAAAACATGCGTGAATTCGACTTAAGCAGTCTCGCTCATTGCTGTACGGCCGGCGAGGCGTTAAACCCCGACACCTACAATAAATGGCTTAATTATACTGGCAAGAAGATATACGAGGGTTTTGGCCAAACGGAGTCAACCGTTATGATAGGCACGCTGTATCCATTTATGCAGCCTCGGGCCAGTTCTATGGGCAGGCCGATACCGGGCTACGATCTATTCGTGGCTGACGACGACGGCAGGCAGCGCCCCTCCGGCGTGACAGGTGAGATAGTGGCGCGAGCGTCACGGGATATCATTCGAAACGGGGCAGATTCCCGTTTGCTTGACAAAGCCGCCAGGCCCGTGGGGCTGTTTTGCGACTATTATAAAAACGAGCGGAGTACACAAAACGCGTTTTCCAACGGGCTGTACCACAGCGGGGATACGGCGTATGCGGACGAAAGCGGGTATATATATTATGTAGGGCGCAACGACGATATTATAAAATCGTCGGGATATCGCATTGGGCCGTTCGAGGTCGAAAGCGTGCTGGCGGAACACCCCGCTGTGCTGGAGGTTGCGGTTACGGGCGTGGCTGATCCCATACGGGGGTATAGCGTAAAGGCTACCATAGTGCCAGCAAGGGGATACGAGCCGTCTCCAGAGCTGGTTAAGGAGTTGCAAACCTATGTTAAAACCCATACGGCCCCGTACAAATACCCGCGCATTGTAGAGTTTGTTACCGAACTTCCCAAAACGATAAGCGGAAAGATACAGCGCGTGCTAATTCGGGCCAAAGACGCGGAAAAATAAAAAAATAACAGCCCCTCTTTTTGGTTTTATTCTGATAAAATTTTTTGTGTAAAATTATTTTATATCAGAATCTCTCCAAAAAGCGGAGGCTTTTTTTTGCTACAAATTTCTACTCGTTACCACTGCGTTGTAGTCTATCTTTTGGGCGTGTATCGGGCAAACGCCTCAACCACACTATCATAGATAGCCTGAGCCGCTTTTTGGCGGTAAGACTCTGTGGCAAGCAGCGAAGCCTCGGTTGGGTTGGTTACGAAGCCGATCTCGACCAGCGCCGATGGTATTGTAGTGTTGCGTATAACTACAAATCGGGCCGATTTTACGCCTCTATCCGTCGAGCCCAGGGCCGTTAACAGATTGTTTTGCAGCAGCGTGGCAAGGGTCATTCCGCTAAAACCCAACGTGGCGTCGTTGCTATGGGGGTAATAGTAGGTCTCTGTGCCGTTGGCGGCAGTATTTCTGCTGCCCATTGCGTTATTGTGTATTGAGACGAACAAGTCTCCTATGGCGTTGGCCCAACGGGGGCGCTCATACAGATCGATCAGCACATCCGTTCTGCGTGTGGCATACGCTTTTATGCTCCCCGATTGCTCGAATAGCGCCATGACCCGATTGGCGGTGTCCATATTAAGAATCTTTTCTGTCACGCCATTGCCGGTCGCGCCGGGGTCACTGCCTCCATGCCCTGGATCTATTATTACAATGCGGTCATACTTCTCCCTTGGGGCCATCGCTTTTATATATATGTACTCCGTATCCTGGGAAATATCGAACGCCAGCACCTGCTTCTCATTTACAATAAGCTGGCGCTCGCCGTATGTGTTAACGCCTATCTCTATATTTTTTATATAATCATCATTAACATAGTATCTACCCCAGCCCAGCCAGCCTTGATAGTTGCCATCCAGCGTGATTACATATCTATAACTGTTATATTCATCCCTTTCGGTTATTGCGTTGATATTAACGGGGTACAGCGAGTCTTTTCTTAGCTTGACTGCCTTGCCCGCATACGATATATTGCGGTAAGTAGCGGGAGAGAGTTTTACAAGCGCCGTGTCGCCCTCATATGATATATCCATGCTTGCGTCGGCGAAGGTTTCCATAGTGATACGCACGGTATGTTCATCTATCTGCTTTGTATCTATCGATTTTATAAAGTTAAGCGACGGTACCCATTTGGCGGGCAGATTAATCGAGGCGAAGGGTATGTCTATCGATACGATGTGCGCGTTTTCGGCGGGTCGAAAAATAATAACGGGGGGATAATCGCCCGTAATACGCACTACATCGGCGGCGCCTTCGCTATTAAAACGCACGTTTTGTATGTTGTTTTTAACAAACACCACTGATAGGGTGCGCCTGTCTTCTGTAAGGGTTATGTAAAAATCTACCACGCTTGTTAAGTCAAACGCCAGCCTTGTAGCTGATCCATCCGCGAATGTGCCCACCCGCAAACGCTCGACCGCAGGGTGATTAACCTCATATTGATCTTGCAATTGATTGCCGGCGTTATAAAAATCAAGCACCAACACGTTATCGCTCGTTACATACCTATCTACCCGCCCTATTGAAGTAGCGAGATGTATAGTAAATGTGTTGGGATAGTAGCCAGGCAAATCTATGCCCGCAACATTGGACGGCGGGTGATCCTGTTCCTTTATCGGGTCGGGCGAAATGTCTCGCGACACCGCCGCGTCTGTTTCCGCGTCGCTTAGGTCTAAGATATACGCCTCTTCTTCTCTTGCCTCAAAAACGTCCGAACGGGCTATGTTTGGTTTTACCAGGGCAAAGCATAAAACCAGCAAGAAAGCACAGATCTTAATCATATACGCTTTGCCCGCAAAGGAACTGTTAAAAGCCAATTTGCCGCAGGGTTTCCTGTTCATGTCTACTCCTCCTCTGCATATATAACTGTTCGATAATCACCTATCAATAATCTTTATAACCCAAAGTTTCCAACCGGGCAGATTTCTTTTCCACATTTTTTTCCATTTCGCCCTTATAAGAAAGCAGTTTGTCATGCACGCCCGCATCGTTTAGCGCGATAATCTGCGCCGCCAATAACCCCGCGTTAAGCGCGTTGTCGATGCCCACAGTGGCGACAGGTATGCCGCCCGGCATTTGAACGATAGAATAAAGCGAGTCTACCCCGTTAAGCGTGGGCGTCATAATGGGTACGCCTATAACGGGCGCAGTAGTAAACGATGCAAGCACGCCCGGCAGGTGCGCCGCGCCTCCCGCTCCCGCTATGATGACTTTAACCCCGCGCGTTTTAGCCGACATGGCGTAGCTTTGCGCCCTGTGAGGGGTTCTATGCGCGCTGATAATACTCATTTCAAAATTAATCCCAAACCGCTCCAAAACTTCCGCAGCTTGCTTCATGACAGGCAAGTCGGAATCGCTACCCATAATAATGCCTACATCGGGCACAAGCACCATCCTTTCATATATCAATCTTTTAACTAAATATTAACATTATTACGCAAATTTGTCTACACCTTTAAGATAAAAGAAAAAAATGTCATATTTCATGACGTTTTATGCATTAACAAATAGTTTGCACAGCCGATTTTAGCGCAATACTCGGTGATGAAACGCCAAAATATTGAATAGGAACATACGGCAAAGAATAAAAGACGCGGAGCTAAAGAACAGCAGAGATGCAATGCCTTCGGAATATCATCCATTGACATTGTTCCGAATATGGGGTATAATAGTAAGGTCGATAGGAGGCGGGCGATATAGATTTTATGACAGCGCAACAGGCGGCTGAAAAATGGGGCTTGTCGGACAGGCGCGTTCGCATTTTATGCAGCGGAGGGAAAATTCCCGGTGTGGCAAAGAACGGCAAGTCTTATCAAATCCCGGTGGATGCCGAAAAGCCTGTTGATGGGCGCGTAAAGAGCAAAGTAAAATTACCAACTGTGCGCTTTTTGAAATGGGATAACGAGGTTATTTGGACGATTGACAGCGCAAACGCCGTTGCCTTTTTGAAGCCTGATTATAATGAGGTTGTTTCGCTCTACACCAAAGGCGCGAAAGCGTGGACATCCGAACAATTTTCGGAGTTCCTCTCAGAGCGTGTTGTCAGCCGGGACAGGCGTGACATCGAGCGGATTTTATTCCGCTGTGGATTGTCCCACTATGATGTTCTGAAAATCGCGGAAATCACACGCGGCATTCATCCCAAAGACCTTATTTGGATAGCTTACAGCGAGGACGAAACACTCGAAGCTGTCATGACTGACGTTTTTAAGTCCGTTTTTTGCCAACGCATCGACCTTGTGGGTGGCGGTATTGATACGCCGGAGGGCTACAATATCAAGCGATATGGCGTGTGGGGCGGCAAGTACGGTATTTACAAGCAGCGTATCAACCCGCTTGTTACGGATGTGGAATCCGAGGTTGCCGTTTATCTGTTGGCGCAAAAATTGGGCGTGCCCTGTTGCCCCGCATATCGTGCCGACAAGGACACGGTTTTTTCCGAGTTTCTCTACGATTTCTCAAAAGAGTATATCGTACATTTTCGGCGGCTGTTTGACGGAGCAAGGGGCAACAATGAATACCAAAATCTCATGTCGGTTCGTTCACAGTACAAAGACGATATTGCCCGGATGATTTTGCTTGACTTCATCACACGGCAAGATGACCGCCACTTATCCAATATCGCCATCAAGATGAGCGACCGGGCCGAATCGTTCTACCCCCTATATGATAACGGCCGCAGCCTGTTCTACGAGGATACAGTGGAAATGGTTTCCAACGCCCTTTCAAACCCGGCGACTTATGCGACTAGCTTTGGCTTTGCCGGAACCTATTGGGACTATGTTCAGGAGATTGCCACCGAGCGCAGCACTCTCGCCGATTTGATTGACCTGAGTATCACCGAAAAAGAAATAGCCGACATTCTGAAAGAATCCGGCTTTGTGGGTTATCGCTATAACGGAGCTTTGAAGTGGATTATCAAAGCGATTAAGATGATAAAGGATTGCGGGTAATGTGAAATATGCCATCCTGTTTCATCTAAGTTCATCCTCGTTTGGGTCAACTCTATCTCCGGTGTGCGCCCGGCATGGGCGGCCTCCTACCCGATTAATCTCGTCAGCGCGAATCAATTTACGGCACATACTCAAACTCTAGGCCAGAGACAATAACTGTATCGCCCTCTTTTGCTCCCGCCCGCACCAGCGCGTCGTTAATGCCTTTCTCTCGCAAATATCTTTGGAAAAAAGCAAGTCCCTTTTCCGTATTTAGGTTGGTATAACCCAGCATACGCTCTATGCCTTTACCTTTTAGAACGTACAATTCATCGTCAACTTTGTCAATGTCGAAAGGAGCGTCGGCGATGTTTTCCTCTTCTGTGTAATCCGGTTCGAAAACTAGACTGGCGGGCGAATTTTTGATCGACGCGGCAAGAGCATTCATCAAATCGTCAAGCCCGGCGTTGGTTGCGGCTGATATCGCAAACAGAGTATATCCACATTCCTCGGCATATTCCCGTATTCGCGGCAGATTTTGCGAAGACTCCGGTATGTCCATTTTGTTGGCGCAGATAATTTGTGGGCGTGTTAGCAATTTTTCATCGTATGCCCGCAATTCTTTGTTAATAATCTTTAGAAAATTAACGGGATCGCCTTCAAAACCGCTGGCATCTACTACATGTACAAAAACCCTGGTACGCTCTATATGGCGCAAAAAATGAAAGCCAAGCCCCGCGCCTTGGCTCGCGCCCTCAATAAGTCCAGGTATATCGGCCAGCACGAAGTCTCCCCATTTGCCGCGCACAACACCAAGGTTAGGCGAAAGGGTTGTGAAGTGATAGCCCGCTATTTTTGGGCTGGCGTTTGTAACCATAGAAAGCAGGGTCGATTTACCGGCGTTAGGAAAGCCTATGATCCCCGCGTCGGCTATTAGCTTCAACTCCAATGTTAAGTCATAAGACTTGGCGTCTCTACCTTGCTCGGCGTATTTGGGCGCTTGCCGACTGGGTGTGGCAAAATGTTGATTGCCGCGCCCTCCCCTACCGCCCTTCGCTATAATTTTGGAGTCGTTGTCGATCGCCATGTCCGCCATTATTTTCTCGCTTTGAACTTCACGGATTATCGTACCCACCGGCACTTTTATAATCAAATCATCGGCCGACTTTCCGGAGCAGTTGCGTCCCGCGCCATTTTCACCCGGTTCCGCTTTAAATACTTTTTTATAGCGAAAGTCCAAAAGGCTGTTTGCGCTTCTATCCGCTACAAACACTATATCGCCGCCTTTACCGCCGTCACCGCCATCCGGCCCACCGTTGGGCACATATTTTTCACGCCGAAAGGACACGCACCCGCTGCCGCCTTTGCCGGCGCTCACACTGATTTTAACTCTGTCAATAAACAACATTATCACCGCACAAAAATAGGATTAAAATAAAATCAAAATAAAATTGTTTGTATCATACAAAACCGCCCCCGGCATGGGGACGGTTAGATTTTGTTATTGAGCTTTGCGCGCTTCCGCAGGGTACACACTGACTTGCTTTTTATCGCGGCCTTTGCGCTCGTAACGTACGCGCCCCTCAATCAAGGCAAACAAGTTATAATTACTACCGACACCCACGTTAACGCCGGGGTGAATCTTCGTGCCGTTTTGGGTATATAAAATATTGCCAGCCTTGACTATTTGACCATCGGTGCGCTTAACGCCCAGACGCTTGGCATTGGAATCGCGCCCGTTTTTGGTAGAACCTACACCTTTCTTATGAGCGAAAAAAGTTAAATTGATACGCATCATATGGTTTGCTCCTTATCTATTTTAGGAATCAGAGGAATCAATTATAAGCATTTGCTGCGGATATTGCTGCGCTATGTTAATTAAACCCAGCAACATGGACTCAAGAAGCAATTCGGCAGTTGGGTTCGCTCCGCCGTCCTTTATTCTTGGCATAATTAACTCAAGCAAACCGCCGTCTTGCCCAGCATCGCAAACAAATTTTTCGTTTGCAAAACGTTCAATAGAATTAACCGCGTTCATCACAAGAGCCGATACACCCGCACAAACGAAAGGATCACCGTGATTTTTTGCCTTAAAGCCGTATATCGCGCGCTTGTGGTTACGATACACCGTTATTTTGATCATTAATCAACAAAGATTTTATCAATCTTAACCTTTGTGAATGGCTGACGATGCCCTTTCTTTTTATGAAAACCCTTTTTGGCTTTGTACTTATAAACGATAACCTTTTTTTCTTTGCCGTCACCTATCACCGACGCGGACACTTTGGCCCCGGGGATATATGGCTCGCCCACAATTAACCCATCGTCGCCATTAACCATAAGCACATCGCTAAAGTCGTAAGCGCCTCCGGTTTCAACACCCAATTTTTCTACAGTAATAAAGTCACCTTCGGCGACCTTATACTGTTTACCGCCCGTCGCAATAATAGCGTACATAAAAACCCTCCGTTGAGATACTCGCCGAATATGGTATCAGAGCAAGGCCGACTGGAAACTATCGCCATAAAATGACCATTCGCCATTGTACGGCGCGCGTTCGTACAACACAGCCTTGTGATTTAAAACCACCATTCGCGCGGTCGTCAAATGGTTAAACAATTATCCAAGTAAACAAACATCCGGCACACAATACCATACTTAGACACCGATGTCAACAGCCTTTGCAACGTCGCCAGCGGCAATCACGCAGGTTCTTGAAACGATCGTACTTCAAACGATCGCAGCGCAAGAATAGTCTGTGTAATAAGTTTATCAAGTTCATAGCCGAGCATTTGTGCCCCGCGCTCAATGACCTCACGTGAGCAGCCCGCCGCGAATCTTCGGTCTTTGTACTTCTTTTTAACAGACTTTAACTCCAGGTCTTGAACGCTCTTTGAGGGGCGCATAATCGCCACCGCCCCGATTAGACCCGTGAGTTCGTCAACAGCGTATAAAATTTTTTCCATTTCGTGCTCCGGTTTTATATCAACCGTCAAGGCATAGCCATGGCTTGCAGTGGCATGAATCAAGCGCTCAGATAAACCCGCCTCTCGCATTATCTCCTGCGATTTTATACAGTGCCGTTCCGAAAACTGTTCGAAGTCCAAATCGTGCAGCAGTCCGACAATTCCCCAAAAATCTACTTCATCGCCATATCCAAGTTCTTGTGCAAACCAACGCATAACCCCTTCCACAGTCTGCGCGTGCTTAAGATGAAACGCCTCTTTATTATATTGTGTGAGCAAATCCCACGCTTGTTCCCTTGTTATCTCTGTCATCTCTTTTTCCCTTTCTTCAGTTAGATCTTCTTATTGTCGGCAAACTCATGGGCCAGTCTATTTAGCGCGTCCGCCAAAACCGATCGAGGGCAGGCGATATTAACGCGTTGAAAGTTTGTCCCCTCTACGCCAAACATCGTTCCGCTGTCCAACCATAGATTCGCGCCGCTTATAACGCGAGTGTCCAGTTCGCTTTGCGAGAGCCCATAAGCGGAGAAATCAAGCCACAATAGATATGTTCCCTGCGGTTCTACCAACGTGATTTTGGGCAAATTTTTCGCGCGAAAATCTTTTATAAAAGAAATGTTGCCCTCTATATATGCTTTAAGCTCATCCAGCCATGCCTCCCCTTTGGCATACGCGCTTTGACAAGCTACAAGCCCCAGGGTACCCACCTGGCTGTATCCGGTTTTATCAATCTCCGCTTTTATCTTGAGGCGGCGCTCAGGATTTTTAACAATAATATTCGAAACCTGCAAGCCCGCGAGATTAAATGTTTTGCTTGGCGCGGTGGCGACAATGGCATCTTTATCCAGCAACGCAAAACACGTATGCCTATTTTCTCCCCAAACGAAATCGCAGTGTATTTCGTCAGACACAACAGTAACTCCATGAGCCTTGCAAATTTCGCTGATACGCGACAGTTCATCGTAGGTCCAAACCCTTCCGACGGGGTTGTGAGGGCTGCAAAGTATAAAGAGCTTCACATTGTTATCCACAATTTTTTGTTCGAAATCTGCAAAGTTAATGGTGTACACGCCATTGGAGTACACAAGCGGGCTTGTCACAATTTTGCGTCCGTTATCGCGGATAACTTCGTAAAATGGGTAGTATACCGGCGTTTGGATAAGTACGGAATCACCGGCTTTCGTAAATGCCCTAACAGATAGCGCGAGGGCAAAAACTACTCCCGGCGTTTTTACCACGTCTTGCCGCTCAAATGAGAAGCCGAATCTTGCGTCAAACCAACGTTTTACAACATCGTAATAGTCTTGCTTAACTTCGGTGTAGCCGAAAATACCATGTGAAATCACTTTTGCCATATCTTCAAGCGCCTCCGGCAGCGCTTGAAAATCCATATCCGCCACCCACATAGAGAGCAACCCCTCGGGCTTCTTGCGCTCAACCGCAAAATCCCATTTCAGGGAGTTTGTGCCGTGACGGTCAATAACCGTATCAAAATCATAACTCATGACATTGCCGCCTTCAAATCATTAATTAAATCCTCAACATTTTCAATCCCGACAGACAAACGCAACAATCTATCGGTTATTCCGAGGCTTTCCCGCTTCTCGACGGGAACATCAGCATGTGTTTGTAAAATCGGATATGTAATCAGCGATTCCACACCGCCCAGGCTTTCAGCGTAAGCAATCACCTTCACGCCGGAAAGAATCTTACGCGTTGTTTCTGTACTATTAGCCACAAACGAAATCATCCCGCTTTTTCCGGGATACAGCACATTTTCAATTTTGCTTTGTCTTTCGAGCCATGCGGAGATTTTGCTTGCGTTTTCGGTTATCCGCTCCATCCGAATTGCCAAGGTTTTAATACCGCGCAATATCAAAAACGAGTCCCAAGGGGCAAGGCAGGCGCCAATAGTTTTATGCAGAAAACGCAGCCTCTCAGCTAGTTCCTCGCGATTAGTCACCAAAAAACCCGCAAGTGTATCATTATGGCCGCCAAGGTACTTCGTCCCGCTGTGCAAAACAATGTCTGCTCCAAGTTTTAGAGGCTGTTGGTAAATTGGGGTAAAAAATGTGTTGTCTACTATTAGGAGCAGGTTGTGCTTATGGCACAACTTTGCAATATCAGAAATGTCAGTGATCTGCATCATAGGGTTTGTTGGTGTTTCTACAAACACGGCCTTTGTATTGGAACGTATACGATCGCGAACGCTTCCAATATTGCCCGTGTAGAGATAATCAACTTCTACTCCATTTTTCGCGAGAACATTGTTAAAAAGTCGCACCGAACCGCCGTACAAATCCTCAGATGCGACGATATGGTCGCCAGGGCAAAATAGCTCCATAATTACCGCAGCGGCGGCCATTCCGGTAGAAAAAGCTAAAGCGCACGCGCCGCCCTCCAGTATGGCCATGGTTTTTTCAAGCGCCTCTCTGGTCGGGTTTTGCAGGCGCGAATAGTCATATCCTGTGCTAATACCCACAGATGGGTGAGAAAAAGTCGCGGACTGATATATGGGAATCGTTATCGCTCCAGTAACATTACCTTCGTCTTTCGCTCCGTGAACGCAGAGCGTGTCGATATTGGCTGTTTTCACTATTCTCCTCTATTCTGACTATTTATTAGATACAGTACATATAGCTCTCATCGCCAGATTTTCTGAGTGCTTCATCGGCCAAATCAGACAAAGGCATTCGTTCAAATATTTGCTTGAAAACCGCGTTTGCGGGCTGAAACAGCGCGCCCTGCAACGCCTTCTCAATCCCCGGCTGCGACTCCGAAACGGTGCTTTCAACATCTTCAAAAATGGAATTTTCAGTAACGGCAAGAATATCCGCCGCCGTAATGTTTGCGGCCGGTCTGGCCAACTGATACCCGCCCTGCGATCCTTTTATAGAAGCCACTAACCCCCCGCGCCTGAGCAGCGCGAAGACTTGCTCCAAATATATTTTTGAGATATTAAGTCGCCCTGATATGCCAATAACTGTGAGTGGTGTGCCTCCGGCATGATTTTGAGCCAGTAGTATCATTGACGCGAGCGCGTATCGCCCCTTGGAAGAAATTTTCACTGTACCACCTTTTTTAAACATATTTTTTTAGTATAATATAAAGATATGTATTATAAAGTATTAAGTATTTTCTTCACGCTGTCAAGTACTTTTTATAGCCGAGGGATCGCGAGCAGATTTTTCATGTTGATTCTTTTCGCGTAAAAGTATAGAATGGGATACGGAAGATTTTGCGCCTTACAGACGAATATAGACAAAATGCATAAGAGTTGGGAGTCTGTTTAAATGTCAGATCAAAATCCATACCTGCTGAATTCGGTCGGCAACGCGCTGTCTATTATTGATTTATTGACAAAATACGATGAACTGACCGCCCAGGAAGTTGCTCAATATATGAAAATTGGTAAGAGTACGGCGTTTCGCTTGTTGAGCACACTGGCCAACCATCATTTTGTTACCAAGACAAAAGACAGTCGCTATCGGCTCAGCTTTAAGCTGGCGGCAATTGGCGCGGTCGTAACCGATCGCATTGAGCTGACGCATATCGCGCATCCTTTTTTGCAGGAACTAAGCAGAGCGACCGAAGAAACATCCCATCTCGTTATGTGGGCGGATGACACGTATATCCAGTTTATAGACAAGGTGCTCGGGCACTCAATCTTTCGTATGCAGTCCCTGGTGGGCGTACGTTTGCCGGCGCATATCACTGCCACCGGGAAGGTATTGCTCGCCCACGAGTCGCAGGAATTTATCCAGCGATACATTGAAGCCACTTCGTTTGAACCCTACACGCCATACTCAATAACGGAACCGCAGGAACTGCTAAAAATTCTTGAGCGAGTACGAATTGATAAATACGGCGCCGATTTGGACGAGAGCGAGGAGGGACTGACCTGTTACGCGGCCCCAATCTATAATACAAATGGCGCGATAATGGCCGCTATTAGCGCATCCGGCCCCACGGAACGTATGCGACGTAACGCCGACTCTATCATTAAAAATGTTAAAAGAATAGCTGGCGTCATATCAACTGAGCTAAAATAGACAATATAAAACCTCGCCCAACTCAAGAATGAGGATCCATCTTATCGTTGGACAAGAGTTCCCAAGAAGCCCCCGCCTCAAACGCTAAAGGCGTTAGGCGGCGGGAGTACGCCACCATACTACGGGTGGTCTGGCAAGAGGCGGAGCTACAAAAATCGCCTTTTTGAATATCTTGCTATGTTCGGAGCCCTAAAAAACAGAGCCCTAAAAAAACGGTTGACAACGGCATAGTGGGTGTATATAATGCCCATAGTCCGCGCTAGCCGGGGAGGTAGCGGATCCCTGCACCCGCAATCCGCTATAGCGGGGGTGATGCCTGCCGTAGGCTCCTTTTCTGTGGGGTTTGGCCGGGATAAGTAGTGTTGACGGCTTAGTCCCGCGCAATGAATGTTTGCGAACCGTGTCAGGCCCGGAAGGGAGCAGCGCTAAACAAAAAGTTTCATGTGCCGCGGGGGCGCTTGGCAAGAGCTGGCTGTCGCGATACCACCCGGAGTTAAATGCCAATGGTGTGGCGCGCGGATTATTCAAGAAAAAGGGCTTGACAAATTAATTAGCGTTGGTTAAAATGTCGGAGTTGTTTGCATATGCCCAGGTAGCTCAGTTGGTAGAGCAGAGGACTGAAAATCCTCGTGTGGGGGGTTCGATTCCGTCCCTGGGCATTTTCTGTGCTTTTATGTATCGCGCAACCCGCCAATGATTAGCAGGTGTAGTTCAGTGGTAGAACACCAGCCTTCCAAGCTGGTCATGTGGGTCCGATTCCCATCACCTGCTTGCCCTGCAATTTCCGTTTCGTTGGATACTGATGAGCGTTGCGCAATATCTTTCGGCCTCATCTCTTATAGGTTTTTGTTTAGGATCCTTAGCTCAGTTGGTCAGAGCATCCGGCTCATAACCGGGCGGTCCTGGGTTCAAGTCCCTGAGGATCCATTAATCAAGAGGTTAGCAACATGTCGGGCGGTCATTAATGGGCCGCCCGATTTTTTATGGCGCTAACAGCGCGGCGCTGTTCTGATAGTATTCGGCGACCTGCTTGCCCAGATTGCGGCTGCCGGTGTGGATAACGAGGTAGAGCCGCTCGTCGTCTTCATAATCGAGTTCAATAAAATGGTTGCCGCCGCCCAGTGTGCCCATGCTCAATTCAGCCCTGCCCAAATTTACATGTTTCGCGCAGCGGAGTCTGGACAGATCAACTTCACCAACAAACATATGCGGCGTTTTGCGTATGCCAAAGCCGGTGGGGATAAGACCGTGGATGGCTTTATCCAACTTTTGAAGCTCTACATGTTCGTCCCGCAATACGACAGTCTCCATGCCGCAGCCGATATCCACGCCCACGAGGTTGGGGACAATTTTGTCGCTGATCGTCATGGTTGTACCGATGGTGCAACCCGCGCCGGCGTGGGTGTCTGGCATAATGCGAATCTGGCTGCCTGACACGAACTCCTGATTAAGCAGGTTTATAATTTGCGAAACGGCCTCGGATTCTATGTTATCGGTAAACACCCTTGCGGTGTTGTACTTGCCCTGTAGCTCTATCATACAATAAAACTCCTCAGTAGCGGCTGTATCGCTTGCGACAGCAAAAACCAGCTACCGCACCCGATACAACCGCTCAGATATACTTTACCATTCAGCTATTGAATTTAAGGGTGTTACATGCTATCATTCAAAAAGATCTAACGGAGGCTTCCACCAAACCAAACGGAAACCTCCGTTACCAAAAAATCGAAAGGAGCCGATTATGCCTCACGTTGTTGTAAAAATAGTTGGCGGCCCGTCAAAGGAGCAACTACAGGACTGCGCCGATCAAATCGCCTCAATTGTAAACAAGACATTGGGAAAGCCGAAGAAATACATCTCTGTATCGGTGGAAGAATATTCATATGCCGAATGGCCCGGAGTCTATGACGAATACGTTAAAAACAGGGATAATGTGCTAGTTAAACCTGGTTACACAAACCCACATACATTTAATTAGCAAATCGTAACGGATGTTGCGCATAGGGTATAAAAATTGGTGTGCGCTGCATATTGGCGCACGAGTTGGCCTGCGCTATAGCTTCGCAAAATTGAGCAGCATAGCCAGCCCCGTCGCGCCGCTTTTTTCAGGGTGAAATTGCAGCGCAAAAATATTATCGCGTTGGGCCGCCGCCGCGAAGGTTATGCCATACTCGCTCGTTGCAGCGATGATGTCATCATTGGAGATGATGTCGTCGCCGGAGATGATGTCGCCATTGGAGACAATGCCGCCCGCAGCAACATCATTGCCGGCGGCAACTATGTTGCCGTTAGTCACAGCCTTGCTGTTGGTGGCGAGGCAATACGCGTGATCAAAATACACATATGTGTAACCGTTAGTGTTAACGACTCCGACAAACAGCGGTGAGATTTTTTTAATGTCAAGGGTATTCCAACCCATGTGCGGTATCTTTAATCCCCCTCGGCCGAACAGACGCTTCGTTTCCGCGCCCGCGTTTAGCCGGGTTATCTCTCCGGGTAGAAGCCCCAGCCCAGCAAACTCTCCCCCCTCATAACTCCGCTCAAACATCAATTGCATCCCCAGGCATATACCCAGCAACGGCTTCCCGGCGTTTGCCATCTGGCGTATCGCGTCATACATACCTGTTTCGCGCAGCACTGCCATAGCGTCCCCAAACGCGCCCACGCCGGGCAGCACAACTTTGTCGCACCCCAAAACAACCTCCGGTTTGTCTGTTACACACGCGGGAATGTTAAAATACGCAAACGCTTTTTGCACGCTCATGAGATTACCCATGCCATAATCTATAATGCCTATCATTTTACACATCCTTTGCAGTCCCAAAGCAGAATATACGATGGAAATAACAATGGCCCTACAGCAGCCCCTTTGTGGTCATGGCCCCCGTTAAGCGCTCGTCAATCATAACCGCTTGGTCTACGGCTTTGCCCAGAGCCTTAAACAATCCCTCCGCCATGTGGTGATTGTTGCCCGCAGCCATTGTTTTCAAATGCAGGGCACATGCGGCGTTGTCCGAAAAAGCTTTAAAGAACTCGCGAAACAATTCAGAGTCCACCTCGCCAATTTTCGCGGCGGTAAATGGTACGTCAAACACAAGATTGGGCCGCCCGCAAAAATCTATCGCGCACAGCGTAAGCGTTTCGTCCATGGGCAGCAAGACGTGGCCGTAGCGGCAAATCCGCTCTTTGCCGCCCAAAATAGTATTTATCGCCTTTCCCAAGGCAATACCCGTATCCTCTATAGTATGGTGAAAATCTACGTGAAGATCCCCGCTTACGCTAAGTGTCATGTCAATAAATCCGTGCCGGGCAAATTGTGTGAGCATGTGATCAAAAAAACCGATGCCTGTATTGATGTTTATACTGCCCCTGCCGTCCAAGGCAAGGTCGAGCGCTATCTTCGTTTCGTTTGTAGATCGTTCCAAATGAGTGGCGCGCATCGTAACACCCCTTACCCTTAATAATCGCCCGTAGGCTAATTCGCCGCCTGGCGCACACGAATCGCGTTAGCGTGAGCCGATAACCTCTCCGCTTCGGCAAAAATGATAATGTCCTTCGCCAAAGGCGCCAGCGCTTCTTTAGAAAATGACACAATACCCGTCTTTTTAATAAAGTCGTCCACCGATTGCGCTGAAAAAAACCTCGCCGTGCCGTCCGTCGGTAAAATGTGATTGGGGCCGGCCATGTAATCGCCCAGCGGTTCAGGAGAAAAATGCCCCAAAAACACAGAGCCCGCGTTTTGCACAAGCGGCAGCAGCGCGAACGGATTATCTGTCGCTATCTCCAAGTGTTCGGGGGCGATGCTGTTAGATATGCCCATAGCCTGTTTTAGATCGCTCACAATGATTATAGCGCCATAGTCTTTTATGGATTTGTTGATTATTTCTTTGCGGGGCAAAACCGCCATCTGCCTGTCAACCTCTTCGGCAACCTGCCTTGCCAGCTCCGCGCTGTCGGTTATAAGTATTGAAGAGGCCGTTTCATTGTGCTCGGCCTGGGACAGCAGATCCGCCGCGACATACACGGGGTTCGCGCTCTTGTCCGCCACTACGAGAATTTCTGAGGGCCCCGCTATACTGTCTACCCCGACATCACCATATACACTCTTTTTTGCCAGAGCGACCCAGATATTGCCGGGGCCTACTATTTTATCCACTTTTGGTATTGTTTGCGTACCGTAAGCCAACGCGCCGATTGCCTGCGCTCCGCCCACCTTGTAGATCTCCCGCACGCCGCATATCGCAGCCGCCGCAAGTGTGACTGGCTCGATCATACCGTTTGCGTTGGGGGGAGTGGTGATGGCTATACGCTCTACACCGGCGGCTATCGCGGGCGCGAGGCTCATAATAAGGCTAGAGGGGTAAAACGCCAGACCCCCCGGCACATACACCCCTACCGACACGATAGGGCGCACCAATTGCCCCAATATCTCGCCGTTGGGGCTTGTTTCAAACCATGAATTCTGCTTTTGCTTCTCGTGAAACGCTTTTATCCTGTCGAACGCGCGGCGCAGAACGGCAAGCAACTGTTGATCGATCGCTTCTACCGCTTTATGTATCTCCTCATCCGACACCATCATGTCAACTATGTCCGCGTGATCAAACCTCTTTGTATACTCCAAAACCGCCTCGTCGCCGCGAGCCTTCACGTTTGCCAATATCTCATTCACAACCGCTTGAGCCGTGGCATTGTCTTTATCGCCGCGCGCGCGGCGTTTTGCCAAGAACGCCGCGCCGCCATTGTCGTAATCAATTATGGTCATCAACAAACCCCTTCAAGCTATTTATGATATCTGTAACACGCTCATATTCCATTTTCATGCTTACGCGGTTTACCAGCAAACGCGCGGAGATCTCACACACGGTATCCAGCTCTACCAGTCCGTTGGCCGATAATGTAGCGCCTGATTCTACCAGATCTACAATGACATCCGACAGGCCGACTATAGGCCCCAGTTCCACCGAGCCGTTTAGCTTGATTATCTCTACTGTTTGCCGCTTCTCTTCAAAGTAACGCCGCGCGATATTCGGATACTTTGTCGCGACGCGAAGACCGTTGCCATATTTAAGTCTATCCACAGCGTATTCGAATCCCGCCACCACCATTTTACACTTGCCAAATCCCAAATCCAGGGTCTCATAAAGACTACGCCCTTCTTCACGTATGGTATCTGACCCGGCTATGCCGAGATCTGCGGCTCCGTGCTCCACATATGTGGGTACGTCCGCTGGTTTTGCCATGAAGAACCGCAGTTGCTTATCCTCGTTTACATATACCAGCTTGCGCGATCTTTTATCCATGTCGCAGCCCAAACCCACCCGCGCCAGCAATTCAAGCCCCAAATCAGAAAGACGCCCTTTGGCGAGCGCCAGGGTGAGGTAACTCATAGCTCTTCCCTCAATAACTTTTGTATAGACGTAAGCTTTCGCGTCCCATCCATGGCGTTAGCGACTATCACCTGCTCGCCTTCACCAAAGTACACCACGCCGCTAATGTTCTTACGGCGCGCGCGCAAAATAAGCCGGTCAACCGGCGACTGCTCATCAGCCGCCACATCCATTGCCTCTTCCAAGGTGTGCGCCTTTTCAAAGGCGTTTTCTACAATCAGGCCCTGAGCGCGAAATTGGCTTGCCACCCGCAAGGCCATCGCCCGGTTTTCCGGGGCGTAAGCCAGCAATAAGTCCGCTGGCGCAACCACTCCGTTATTATCCAATTTATTATTTAATATAGAGCAAAGATTGTCAACCTTTATCGCGAAGCCCACCGCAGAGCCGCATTTTTGCAACCCAAACCTGGGCGGCAAACTGTCATATCGGCCTCCGTCCAGCGCCGAAAAACCCATGCCACGCGCGTAACCGTGAAAGACAATACCTGTATAATAATCCAAATGCCCGGATGGCACAAAGTCAAACAGGTATTGATCATATCCGTAGTCACTGAGAATATCATCCAAACCCAACAGCGTTTCAACCGCGCTGCCTGCCGACGCTCCAAGGTTCATCCTTCTCAATTCGTCAAGCAATTTGCGCCCGCCTGTAAGGCTATTCAACCGCTCGATAAGCCGATCCGCGTCGGGCGAAGCGCCGCATGAGCGCAACAGTTTACCCGCTTCCGCCATGTTACGCGTATACAGCGTTTCCATAACGCTAACGACAGATTGATCATCCAATCGGGTACATTCGTTCAAAATACCCTTAAAGAATTCCGTATGTTCTATGTACACTTTAAAATCAACAATGCCGGCGGCAAGAAGGGATTGTATAGCCAACGCGATAATTTCCGCTTCCGCTTCTATACCGCTTGCCCCAATAAGCTCGACACCGCTTTCTGTAAACTCTCCCGCGCGTCCACGATAGCTTTCGTGGCATCGGAATGAATTTTCCGTATAAAAAAAACGCAAAGGAAAATCATCCTGTGCGTAGTTAGTCGCCGCTATGCGTACAATGGGCGGAGTCATATCTGAGCGCATGGTCAAAATACCGCCTTCGCGGTCAAACAGGCGATACATCTGCGCGGGAGGCGTAGAACCGGTTTTATCAAACACCTCAAAATACTCCAGCATAGGGCTAGAGACAGGGCGATAGCCATAACCCGTGAACACGGCCTCCACACGCTTAATTACATCTCTTTTAAGCATACACTCATCTGGCAAAAAATCCCTAAAACCCTCGGGCGTATGCAATTGCTTGTCTTTCATCAGTATTTTAGGCGACGGATACCCCTACTTTTAAGTATGGGGAGGAGGCGCCCCTCCTTTCGGTCAATATAGTATTGCGGCTTCTATGCCGATATGACAACATTGGGCGCTTCGAGAGTCGCCGCTACTTCGTCAATAGAATGGCCTAATGTTTCTGTGTCGTCAAATATTCTATCCCTGGCGGGCGCTCGGTTAACAATCTCGCCTTGCTCGTTAACGCGCTTTATGTTCGCGCCAAGTCCGCGCAGTTTATTTTCTATATCCTCATAGCCCCGATCAATGTACTTCACATTACTAATAACTGTTTCGCCTTCCGCCGCCAGCCCCGCGACTACAAGAGCGGCCCCCGCGCGAAGATCCGTCGCGCTCACCTCCGCGCCAGTAATCTTGGAAGGGCCTTCAACAATCCCAATTTGCGCGGTTTGTGTGTTGACCCTGCAACCAAGGCGTATAATCTCTGTAACATACTGAAATCGATTATCAAATACCGTTTCGGTTACAACGCTTGTACCATTCGCGGTAGACAGCAAGGCTGTCATTTGCGGCTGCAAATCAGTGGGGAACCCAGGATAAACCATTGTTTTAACGTTAACAGAGTTGAGTTCCGACGCGCCTACCACACGCACATAATCGCCGCCCTCTTCGATGCGGCAGCCCATTTCACGCAGCTTGGCGGAAAGCGAGTCCAGATGCCGGGGTATTATATTTTTTACGGTAACATCGCCACCGGTTATAGCTGCGGCAATCATATACGTACCCGCCTCAATTTGATCAGGTATTATAGTATAAGTGCCTCCACTAAGTTCTTGCACACCGGTTATTTTAATATTGTCAGTACCCGCGCCTTTTATCTTCGCCCCCAAAATGTTCAAAAAGTTGGCGGTATCGACTACATGAGGCTCTTTTGCTGCGTTTTCTATAGTGGTAACGCCTTCGGCGTGTACGGCGGCCAGCATGATGTTTATGGTAGCGCCAACACTGGCCACATCCAAAAAGATGTGATCGCCCACAAGCCTGTCGGCATAGGCATATATCATGCCATGCTCTTGCTCTATGGTCGCGCCAAGTTTTTCAAAGCCTTTGATATGCAAATTAACAGGGCGTATTCCAAAATTGCACCCACCGGGCAAAGGCACGATAGCCTTTTTAAATCTACCCAAAAAGGCCCCCAGCAAGTAGTACGACGCTCGCATGTTACGCGCAAGGTCGAATGTAAGTTTGTAATCTGTAAGATTACGGGAGTCTATGATAAGAGTATGCGGATCACGAAATTCGGCTTTAATTCCGCATGAGCGTATAGCATTTGCCAAGATATTCACGTCTTCAATGCATGGAAGATTTTCTATAACGCAAATGCCCCTAGCGGAAAGCGCGGCGGGTATGATCGCCACGGCGGCATTCTTTGCCCCGTTAACGAATACGCTGCCATTAAGTCGTTGTTGCCCATTAATTATTATTCTATCCAAAACATACACACCCCTAAGCCTAATCTATCAAGTGAGGTTGGCAGCATTATAGCATACATCTTTGCAAATAAAAAGCATTTTTCTAAATTATGACTTGGATAGTACTGCCGACGCGACTTCGCAACGATTATTATCGTTTTTTGTAGAAATAAATATGATATTGCGCCTGTTTTGTATTGCTTTTTAATAAATACCTGTATATTATTAATAAACCAAGTTTTGGCATTAGGGGGCAAAGGTGAGTTTAACGTCAGCCGAGCGCGGTGTAAATCTGGTGATAAGCATTACTGGCGATATAGACCAACATAACACAGAGGAATTGCGTGTGAAAATAGATAGGGCCTTCGAACGCTCGCATTGCAAGCACATTATTTTCGATTTTTCGGCGGTTTCTTTTATGGATTCATCAGGGATTGGACTGCTTATAGGCAGATATAAAACGGCGTCGGCAAAGGGTGGTACCGTGGCAATCGCTGGCATGACCAACGAATTAAAACGTATATATAATATATCGGGCTTAAAAAAGATAATAAAAAGTTTCGACACGCTTGAGAACGCTGAAGATCGCGCGGCATCGAAGCTGCGCGCGTAACTTTAAGGGGGATATTATGGAAATCACAGCAGACAAGTTTGATAATAAAATAACCATAACCATGCGCGCAAAATCACAAAACGAGTCGTTTGCGCGTGTGGCTGCCGCCGCGTTTGTCGCGCCATACGATCCGCTGCTTAACGATTTAACCGACATAAAGACAGCGGTAAGCGAGGCTGTCACCAATGCTATAATACATGGTTACGAATGTAACGACGGTTTAGTCACACTCACATTTTGCTCAAAAGACGACGAGATGCTTATAAGCGTGTCGGATGATGGAGTCGGGATAGAGGATATAGAGAAAGCCCGCGAACCCATGTACACGTCAAAACCCGAAATGGAACGCTCGGGTATGGGCTTTACGGTAATGGAAACATTTATGGACAGCGTGGATGTGGAGTCCGCCCCTGGCAGGGGCACAACAGTAATAATGAGTAAAAAGCTGGCGAACCGGGCCGGTTAGTTTTCCGGCAGTTAGGAGCAATTTAATGGAAAACGCAGATAGAGCATCGGAAACGCTAGAGCTAATAAAGAAAGCGCAGACGGGAGACAAGGAGGCCGCCGAACGCATAATGCGCGAAAACAGCGGGTTAGTATGGTCCGTGGTAAAGCGCTTTAGCGGAAGAGGCTACGAGGCGGAGGATTTATTTCAGATAGGGTCTATTGGGCTGCTTAAATGTATTCAAAAATTTGACATGCAATTTGATGTCAAATTTTCCACCTATGCCGTGCCAATGATTATGGGCGAGATAAAACGTTTTATTCGCGACGACGGTATTATAAAGGTTTCACGCCCGCTTAAGGAATTGGCTGTGCGCGCGAAGTACGCCCAAGAGGCGTTTATCGGCAGAAACGGACGTCAACCTACCATTAACGAACTTTCAGCCGAACTTAACGTCGATCCGGAAGACTTAGTAGTCGCGATGGAGTCTGGCCTAGAGGTTGAGTCATTGTATTCTACCATTCATCAGGGAGATGGCAACCCTATATACCTCATTGACAAATTGGATCAAAACGACGACGCGGGCATGATAGACAGTATAGCCATAAAGCAAATTATAGGGAAATTAAAACCCAACGAGCGCCGCATCATACTAATGAGATATTTTCACGACAAAACACAAACCGAAATAGCAAAAGAGATAGGTGTTTCGCAAGTGCAGGTATCACGCATAGAAAGGCGCGTGCTGAAAGCGATACGCGATAATTTGTAAAGAGGAGGTGTGCGCAGTGGTATGATCTCGTAGGGGCGCGCACTGCGCGCCCGCACCCGACAACCGCCCAATAACCAGGCCAAAAAGACCGCCCGACGGTCGCCCGGTTCCCCGATTCGGCGAGGCCGTAAAAAGGCCCACGGGCGCGCACTGCGCGCCCCTACGAAAGCAAAGCCCTTTTGTGAACACGCGCGTTTAGAGTCTTTCATGTTAAAACCCCTCCGCCGCGTTGAGTTGGCGGAGGGGTTTTAACATGCGGCCAACATGCGGCCAAAAAATATATTTTGCTTGACCACTAAATGGTGTATAATGGCATGGCATTGCCAAAGTGATAATAAATATTAATGAGGTTTAATGATGGGTGAGAAGTTATTGCTTGTAGACGGGCACAGTATTATGGCCAGGGCTTTCTACGCCCTGCCTCTGCTTACCAACAGCAACGAGGAATATACCAACGCCATATATGGATTTTTAAATATGTTCTTTAAATTTGTGGACGAAGAAAAGCCCACCAGCATTGCCGTTGCGTTTGACATGTCCGCTCCGACCTTTCGTCACCAGGCGTTTGCGTGCTACAAAGGCACGCGCAAGGACATGCCCAACGAATTGCTTGCGCAAGTGCAGCCCATGCAAAATCTACTGCGACTGATGAATATAAGCGTCGTGACCTTAAATGGCTACGAAGCCGACGACATTTTGGGCACCCTTGCGGTACGCGCCGAAGCCAGTGGATACGATGTGGTTATTTTGTCGGGTGACAGGGATTTGCTCCAGCTTGCGACCGATCACGTCAAAATTCGTATACCCAAAACAAAACGGGGGAAAACAGAAGTAGAAGACTATTTTGCTGTTGATGTGCTTAACAAAATAGGAGTAACCCCGCAAGAATACATTGAGGTTAAAGCGCTGATGGGCGACACATCAGACAACATACCCGGCGTGCCGGGCATAGGTGAAAAAACAGCGGTCAAAATTATATCAGAATACAAAAGCGTAAAGAACGCGATAGAGCGCGCCGCCAATATAAAACCCGCCAAGGCCGCTCAAAATCTGCTTGACAACGAAGCCCTGGCCCATCTTTCGCTTAAGCTTGCCAGGATAATCACCGACGCGCCATTGGAACAGCTCCCCTTAAACCCGCCGGATATGTTTAATGAAAACGCCTATGCCGAGGCGCGCCGATTGGAGCTAAAGAGTCTCTATCATTTTTTTTCGCAAAAAGAATCTGACGTCCCCGTGACGGCCAGCGCGCCATGCCTGATCCTTTCGACTCAAGACGATCTGGTCGGCTTTAAGTCATTTATACATGAACTCCCGGTTGATGAAGATGCGGATAAATCAGTTGACTCACAGACCAATAGCGACGTTAGGACATTGACGCAGGCTGTAACTTCTTTAAAGTCCATTTACGAGCAAGCGCGTTATCTATCTTTAAGCAATGCGCCCGAGCATGCCGCCGCTTATCAAATCATATGCAACGAAAAAACGGGCGAATTCGTTTGCGTTAGCCTGTCGCTGGCCTTTGCAAACAATGCGGCGCTGTCTTGTTTTGCAAGAACGGGAGATAAACTCAGCGCGGGCGACATTGTTAACTGGTTGCGCGATGTTCTGGATATTCTTAATAAAAAGGCCAAAGTAGTTACCATAGACATCAAAAAACAGATCGTTCGCCTGGCGAACCTGGGGATGGATATCGCGGATTATCAAAGGTTGATCCATGATATCATGCTGGCCGCATATGTTCTTAACCCGTCCAGCGACTCAGACGACTACAGCAACATAGCCCTCGATTATTTGAAAGAGAGCCGCGCTTCATCCTTCGGGTTTTGGAAATCCAAAGAAGAATTGACCGACGAACGTTTACGCGAGTTCGCGTGCCAGCAAACAGAGGTAGTACGCCGCGCGTGGCCGATAGTCAGACAACAGCTAATTGAGAACAATCAATGGGATCTGTACAACGACATCGAACAACCGTTGGCGCGTGTGCTGGCTGACATGGAGATTCGCGGCATCGGCGTCAACACGCAAACCCTGGAAGACTTTGGCGAGTTGATGAATGAGCGGATCTACACGCTTACAGAGGGTATATACAGCAACGCGATGGTAAAATTTAACATAAACTCCACCCGGGAGCTAGGAGAAGTACTGTTTGAACAATTGGGGCTGCGCGGGGGCAAAAAAACGAAAACCGGCTACTCAACCGCTGTTGATGTACTGGAAAAACTCAAAGGCAAGCACCCCATAATTGATAAAATTTTAGATTATCGCATGGTCACAAAGCTCAAATCTACCTACGTTGACGGGCTGCTGGCTGTGGCGCGCGATAACAAAATACACTCTACCTTTAACCAAACAGTGGCGAGTACAGGCAGACTCTCTTCCAGCAATCCCAACCTGCAAAACATACCCATAAGGACAGAGATGGGGCGATTGCTGCGCAAGGCGTTCATACCGCGAAGCGGCTGCGCGTTTATAGACGGCGACTATTCGCAGATAGAGCTGCGCGTGCTGGCGCACATGTCTGGTGATGAAGAACTTATTAACGCTTTTAAGTCGGGGTTAGACATTCACAGGCTCACGGCGTCGCAGGTGTTTCACACAAACTTTGACGACGTAACGCCATTTATGCGCAGCGCCGCGAAAGCGGTCAATTTTGGAATTATATATGGACAAAGCGCGTTCGGGCTGGCCCAGGGGCTGGACATAGGCGCGAAGGAAGCGGACGAGTATATAAAAAACTACCTGGCCCGTTACCCCAAAATCAAAACATTTTTTAACGACCTGATTTCTTCCGCAAAAGCAAAGGGTTACGCCGAAACATTGTATGGGCGTAGGCGCAAGATCCCCGAGCTGACCCACAGTAATTTTAACATGAGATCGTTTGGTGAGCGCGCGGCAATGAACATGCCCATTCAGGGCACTGCCGCCGACATTATCAAAATAGCCATGATACGAACGGACGCCAGAATAAAACGCGAAAAACTTGGGGCGCGCCTTATTCTGCAAGTTCATGACGAGTTGCTGCTCGAAGCGCCCAATGGGGAAATAGAACGAACCCGGCGCGTACTGACAGAAGAGATGGAACACGCCGCCGATCTGGACGTGCCACTGGTTGTGGACGCTCACGTGGGCGAAACATGGTACGACACGAAATGACAGGCGGCTCTATTATCGGTCTTACCGGCAACTCCGGCGCGGGCAAGGGCGAAGCTGCTCTATTCATGAAGCGCCATGGCGCGTATGTCATCGACGCGGACGTTCTTGCTCACGAATCCATGAAAAGAGGCGAACCCGCCTACGGGTCAATTGCGCGGTTGTTCGGCGAAAGCGTTCTTGGCCCCGACGGCGAGATAAATCGTAAATTACTTGGAACCATAGTGTACCATGACGCAAAAAAGAAGGGTTTACTTGAAAGTATCATTCATGTAGAGGTAAAGCGCAAGACAGACCAAATTACAAATGACGCGCTTTCCAACGCCGCCCCATTTGTCGTGTGGGACGCGCCTCTGCTGATCGAGGCCGGCATGCATAAAATGTGCGACGCGGTAATATTGCTCACCGCTCCATTCGAAGTCAAGTTAAGCCGCATTGTCACACGCGACAACATTAGCGGCAACCAAGCCGCGCTTAGATTACACAATCAACGCGACGAGGCTAAATTATTGGACATTTTAAAGCGCGACATCGCGCCGCAACGTATTTTCATTATCGACAACGACGCGGGGCTGGGCAAACTGCACGAGGGTATCTCACGCGTTCTGCGGTCGCTGGATCTGCCATAAGCCCGCGCTTACGTTAACCGAGTAAACCAATAACATCCTATACTGTATAGGACGGTGATAATATGTTCATTACCATCAACGCAAGGAAAGCGCGCATTTTTTTAACGATCGTTTCGCTTGGGCTGTTGGGAGCGGTTCTGCTCGTAAGCGCGTTATCATTTCGATACCCTTTAAAGCATTTGCCCCTCATAAGGGCGGTGTCGAGTAAATATGGCATAGAGCCGTCTGTGGTGTGCGCTGTTATCCACGCCGAAAGCAGGTTCGCGGAAAAAGCCCTGTCACCCAAAGGAGCTGCGGGGCTTATGCAAATTACCATGCCCACAGCGCAATGGGCGGCGGGAAAAATAGGCATGGAGTTTAATGATAGTGACATATTCGATCCCGAAATTAACATCACCATTGGTTGTTGGTACTTAAGCTGGCTAATGGAGCGTTATGAGAACGCCGACGTCGTATCCGCCGCGTACAACGCCGGAAGCGGCAACGTAGACAAATGGCTGGTTAACATGGAATATTCCAACGATGGTGAAACGTTGCGTAAAATCCCCTTTAAAGAGACAAGTGACTATGTGAGGAGGGTGCGCGTGAATAAAAAGATATATGATATAATTCTCTTGTTGGGAGGAAAAGGAGGAAAAGGATGAAATGTCTGTTGATAATCGTTGTGGGCTTGATTTGTCTTACAGGCTGCGGAAGCGCGAAAGAAGAGATTTCTGTAACGCCCCTAACCCCCACGCCGACAATTACGCCCGTGCCGCCGACAATTACCCCGTCGGCGGGCGGAGCTTTAAAAATACCCATGCACAGGCCGTTAACGCTTAACCCATTGCTTAATGCGGATGTTTCGGTCGATTACGCGCTAAAGCTGGTGTTTGAACCGCTTATGACCATAGACGAGCAGTTTAAACCCTCCCCCAATCTTGGTACGTTTAACTTTGCCAGTGACGGCTTAAGCGTATCTATCACGCTTCGTGATGGGCTTTATTGGAGCGACGGCGCCCCCATAACCACAGACGACGTGACATTTAGCATAGATTTTTTGCGCGACGCTCCTGACAACGCCATCTACAAACACAATATCGATAACATCTCACCGTATTATGTGATCGCGGACGATAAGAAAATTAAATTAACGTTTCTACAGCCTTTTAGCGGCATGGCGTATCAATTATGCTTCCCCATCATACCCAGGCACTATTACGAAGGTGAAACCGACGCCGCAAGCGATAAAAACATGAAACCTTTGGGTAACGGTTTATTCGTTTTTGAGAGTTACGACAATACAAAGCTCATGATACTGCTGTTGAATAGCTCTACATATCGCAAAAAACCGTATATAGATTCTATTGAAGCCATAATCGTTCCAAATAGCGAATCGGAACTTAACGCGTTCGATCAACGCGTAATAGATTTGGTGAGTTCTGAAATTGCAGATTGGAGCAAGTACCATGGAAACCGCGCGACAAATATCGACGAGTTTAATACAATGTTTTATGACTTTATAGGATTTAACTTTAAAAATGACGCCTTTGCAAACAAGAAACTGCGACAGGCCCTCGCCCACTCCATGAATGTGGACGATATGCTAAGCGTCATATATCTGGGGCACGCCGTTCGGTCCTACACCCCCGTCAACCCCGCGTCATGGCTGTACGAGCCCAACACGGCCAAGTACGACCTAAACCTCGACTATGCGGCAAATTTGCTGGCCGAAGCGGGTTACACCTCTCAAGAGCCTCTGTCGCTGCGGCTCCTTGTTAACGAAGAGAATATGGAGCGTGTGAAAATATGCGAAAGTTTGGAGCAAAACCTTACCAGACTGGGTGTCAATGTAACCGTTGATATTACAGACTTTGATACGTATGTGAGCAAGCTCGACGCTGGCGAATTCGATGTTTTTATTGGTGGTTACAGCATATCGCCCGCTCAGGAGCTATCATTCATGCTTAAAAGCGGCGACACGCCCAATATTTTTAATTACAGCGACGAAAACATGAACAAGCTGCTTACCGCCTCCTTTATTGCGACAGGATCAGTAAGCTGGCAAAAAGCGATGAGCGATCTACAGATTTACATCGCGGAAGAACTGCCCGTTATTAGCTTGGCTTTTCGCAAGTCCGCCATGCTGAGTGATCAAAAGATTCTGGGCGCAAAAACCCCTGTCGAAAACAACATTTTCGCTAACATAAACGCTTGGTATATCGCGAAGTAAAAGCGGATCAAGTTTTAAACAGCGATTGCCACACTTTTAAATGTATGGTATCTTTGTGCGGGTGATGAGACAAATGATAGCGTCGGATAAATCGGATATTTTAGAATTACTTACAAAAGTATCGCTTGGAGATATTTCACCGCAGGACGCCTTGGCGCATCTGCAACTGGAGCCATATGCCGACTTGGGCTTTGCCAATATAGATTTGCATCGCGGCGTAAGGCAGGGAGCAAACGAGGTTATCTATGGCAAGGGCAAGTCGCCGGAGCAGATAGTAGACATAGTGCGCGCCATGCGCGCTCGCGGGCTCGCCAATATCTTGATAACGAGAATAGAAAGCGACACGGCGCAAATTTTAACAAACGCGCAGATAGATGTAGACTACCACCCCATACCCAAACTGGGCATAGCGTATAAAGCCCAGCGCGCCTCGTTTGGCAATGTGGCGGTGGTTTCTGCGGGCACGAGCGACATGGGCGTGTGCGAGGAGGCGGCCTTGACCGCTGAAAATTTAGGTTCGCGCGTCACACGCGTTTATGATGTTGGCGTCGCCGGACTGCACAGACTGTTGGCGCGATTGGATGTTCTGCGGCAAGCGCGGGTTATTGTGGCGGTGGCCGGCATGGAAGGGGCATTGGCCTCCGTTGTCGGCGGTCTGGTTAGCTGCCCCGTTATAGCTGTGCCCACCAGCGTGGGCTATGGCGCAAACTTCGGCGGGGTGTCGGCTTTGCTTTCCATGCTTAATTCATGCGCCTCTGGAGTAGCGGTAGTTAATATAGACAATGGTTTTGGAGCTGGGTTTATAGCGCACAGCATTAACAGGACAGGAGGGCCAGACAAATGAAGACGCTGTATTTAGAATGTGGTATGGGCGCTGCCGGCGATATGCTCATGGCCGCTTTGTATGAACTGTTAGACGATAAAGAATTTTTTATAAAAAAGATGGATGATCTTAATTTGGCAAAGGTTCGGCCAATCGCGACCGAAAAATGCGGCGTGGTGGGTACACGTATGTCTATCACGTTCGACGGGGTGGAAGAGCAGCCGGACGGTATTCACGAGCATATACACAACCTCAATAACGAGCATCATCACGAGCACAATCATGAGCATCACGACAACGACCATCACCACGAGCACGATCATGAGCACAATTATGAGCATCACGACAACGGCCATCACCACGAGCACGATCATGAGCACAATCGTGATCATCACGACAACGACCATCATCACTCCGATCTTAACAGTATTACCCACATAATAAGGGATCTTGATGTTTCGGAAAATGTGAGGCAAAACGCCTTGGCCGTGTACAACCTTATCGCCGAAGCGGAATCGCTCGCGCACGGTAAACCCATAACCGATGTACACTTTCATGAAGTGGGCACAAAGGACGCTGTGGCGGATATTGTAGGTGTAAGTTTATTAATGGAGCTGCTCGCCTCTGATAAAATAATTGCCTCGCCCATTTGCACAGGCAGCGGCTTTGTGCGAAGCGCTCATGGCGTTTTGCCCGTACCCGCCCCAGCCACTGCTTTTATTTTACGTGGCGTGCCCATCTTTGCCGGAGATATATCAAGCGAACTGTGCACTCCAACTGGCGCGGCCTTGCTTAAGCATTTCGTGTTGGAGTATAAAAGTATGCCCGCGATGTCTGTTGATCGTATAGGATACGGTATGGGCAAAAAAGATTTCCACAAAGCAAATTGTGTGCGCGCGTTCGCCGGTCAGGGCATGGAGGTTACGCCACCCGCTACCGCTGCGCAATCATACAGCGCTAACGCGTTTGGCAACGCTAGCGATCGTATAGACGAGCTGTCATGCAATCTGGACGATATGACTGGCGAAGCCATAGGTTATGCCGTTGGGATTTTGCTGTCGTCTGGCGCTCTTGATGTATACACCACCCCCATCATGATGAAGAAGAACCGCCCCGCCATAGTGCTAACAGTCTTGTCGCCTACAGATAAAACTGCCGAGCTTTCCAAATTGATGATGAAGCATACCACAACATTTGGCGTGCGAGCGCGAACATTAGACAGATATATCTTAAATCGCGAAATACACACCGTAAGTACTCAATATGGCGATGTGCGCGTGAAATGCGGCGAAGGCCATGGGGCGCGCAAACACAAGATCGAATACGACGACGCGGCGAAAGCGGCAAAAGCCTACGGCATAGACCTAATGACAGTTATACATGAAACGGAGAGAATATATGCAGGGAAACAATTTGGATAATTATAACAGGTTAAAAGACTACCTTCAATCATTGGGCAGCGTGGTGGTAGCTTTTTCGGGTGGGGTAGACTCATCCCTGCTCACATACGCGGCGCGTGACGCGCTGGGCGATAATATGGCCGCCGTGACCGCGCGCTCCCATGCTTTTCCCGAGCGCGAGCTTAACGAATCAAAGAGCTTTTGCGCGCAAAATGGAATAAAGCAATTCATAATCGTATCTGAAGAATTGGATGTAGAAGGATTTAAAAACAACCCGCCCAACCGCTGTTATTTATGTAAGAGCGAATTGTTTACAAAAATTCGCCAAGTAGCGGTAGATAATGGTTACGCTGATGTTGTAGAAGGTTCTAATGTGGACGACAAGGGCGACTATCGCCCCGGTCTTGTGGCGATAAAAGAGCAAGGTATTAAAAGTCCCTTTTTGGAAATAGGCATGGGCAAACAAGAAATAAGAAGTATTTCAAAAGACTTAGGCTTGCCCACATGGGATAAACCATCGTTTGCCTGCTTATCGTCGCGTTTGCCCTACGGCGAAGAGATCACTGTGCAAAAATTATCTCAAATAGATAAGGCCGAACAATTCTTGCTTGACCTTGGGTTTAAGCAAGTAAGGGTGCGCCATCATAAAAACATCGCCCGCATAGAGACGGACGACGCGGGATTCGAGCTATTGCTAAACAGTGAAACAAGACGTAAAGTTAACGAGTATGTTAAATCGCAAGGCTTTGCTTATGTCGCTCTAGACTTGCGTGGCTATAAAACAGGCAGTATGAACGAAATGCTGTCGCAAAAAACAATAGAAGCTGTTGTCGCGAGCACATAAATTATTTTGTCAGTGCAATACTAACCCCGAAAGGGGTTTTATCATGAATGAGATAAGCCTGTGCATGATAGCAAAGAACGAAGAGAATTATCTTGGCGCGTGTTTAGATTCTATAAAAGACGCTGTGGATGAAATAAATATTGTGGATACGGGATCAACCGACAATACGATAGAGATTGCCAAGCGATACACAGACCGTATATTTCATTTTGACTGGACAGGAAGTTTCGCCGACGCACGCAATTTTTCTTTCGAGCAAGCCACAAAAGACTATGTGATGTGGCTGGACGCGGACGATACACTCTCGCCCGAAGGCGCCTGGAAGCTAAAGCACGTACCCGCGCTGCTGTCGGAAGAAGTAAAATATATTGTTATGCCTTATTATTATTATTTCGACGCGCAAGGCGATCCGATATTGATAAGCTATAGAGCGCGCCTCATTCGACGCGACTGCGGAATTCGCTGGGAAGGCTATATTCACGAATATTTGCCGCTGATAAACGCTTCTGGCGGTTGCTCGCTGGACATACCCGTTTTGCATACCCGCCAGGATTTCAAATATTCGAGGGAACGCAACTTTAAATTGATACAACAACGGATCAATGACGGCGAAGCGGTCGCAAAGGATTATTTTTATCATGGCATGATGCTCATGGGGATTCATGCTTATGAAGATGGCATGAAGTCATTATTAAAATTCGATGAATTGATTGGCGATAACATTCCGGTTAATTTCGGCTATGCCTACCTTCTTATGTACGATTACTACCTGGCGCAGGGAATGTACAAAAACGCGTGGAATGTGTTGGCTAATCATGAGCAGTCTTTTGTTGGCAGGGCAGACTATTACACCATGTTGGGTACTTATAAACGCGACATTGATAAAGATACTGACGCGGCCATTGACTACTATGAGCGGGCCCTTAAATGCCCCAACACACAAAAAACGCCCGCTTTTATACACGCAAAGGTGCACAGACAGTATCTTTACTTTATGCCGCTTATCGGTTTGGGTAGCTGCTATTTGAAGAAAGCGGAGTTTACAAAAGCACTTGAGTATTATATAAAAGCACTGGAAAATAATCCAGCCAATAAAGATGTTTATGACATGGTACGCGTTATAAAAGAAGCGGATAAGCTCAAAAAAGCGATAGATATCGTGGCTGTGTAAAAATACTTTGGCCCTCGCGCCAAGGTATTTTTCTTTGCTTACCAGAAGTCTCTTATCTCATGTTGGCACATTGACATGCGTCGCGTTAAAATGTACAATACTGGGGAAAGCGTAGCCAATATTAATCAATATGGGTGATGCGATGGGCAAGCGTCCGGGTGTTTATACTACTCGCCAGGGAGAGGCCATACTGGCGTTTTTGTCGTCATGCCAGGGAGCGCATGTTACTGCGGCGCAAGTGGCGGAGCATTTTAATGACATTTCCGAACCGATAGGACGCACTACCGTCTATCGTCGGCTGGAAAAACTTGTGGCGGAAGGCATGGCGCGCAAGTATATCATAGACGAATCCAAGGCGGCATGTTATCAATATGTTGACGAGCCCCAACAAGGGCATTATCATCTAAAATGTGAGGTTTGCGGAGAAGTTTTCCATTTGTGCTGTAATCTATTGGATGAAGTGGCGGATCATATATACGATGAGCACGATTTTAAGGTTAACGAATTCAAAACAGTCTTTTACGGGGTTTGCGCAGATTGCAGAGAACAAAATTAATTAATGGCTTGCAGACCAATAGATAATGCAAAATATAATTGGTTGAGGCTTCCGTCTCATAGAAAGGTTTTGGTGAGAAGAATGACCAAACAAAAAAGGGTAATGGCAATTCACGATATTTCATGCATAGGCAGATGCTCGCTTACCGTAGCTTTGCCTATCATATCCGCCGCCGGATTTGACTGCGGCGTGCTGCCTACCGCCGTGCTATCAACGCACACGGGCGGGTTTACGGGATACACATACCGCGACCTCACATCGGACATGCAACCGACCATGGATCATTGGCAGTCGCTTGGAATCAAATTCGACGCGATGTACAGCGGCTTTTTGGGCTCTATAGATCAAATAGACATAGTGATAGGGTTATTTGATAATTTTAAGGAACAAGACTGCTTTGTGCTGGTTGACCCTGTTATGGCCGACAACGGTAAGCTTTACGCCGTCTACACAACCGAGATGGTAAAAGGCATGGCAAGGCTGTGCGCGAGCGCGGATATCATTGTGCCCAACCTAACCGAAGCCGCGTTTTTGATTGGAGAGCAGTATGTTGGTGACAAATACGACGAGTCTTATATTCACGATTTATTAATAAGGCTGACAAAATTAGGGCCTGGACAAATAGTGCTTACCGGTGTTTCATACGAACCGGGTCAATTGGGCGCCGCGTGTTATGATAATTTGACCGGTAAGTTTGGATATTACGCGCTGGAACAAATAGACGGGTATTTCCATGGCACGGGGGATGTGTTTGGTTCGGCCTTGCTGTGCGCGCTGCTGCGAGGCGCCAATTTAGAAGAGGCGACAAGGCTGGCGGTTTGCTACACCCACAAGTGCATAATACTTACCCTCGACGCCGATACAGAACGCCGCTATGGCGTGCGGTTTGAGAAAGCCTTGCCCGATCTGATAAATATGTTGGACGAAATAGAACAATAATTATAGCGCGAGGGCAAATAAGATGCGCAGTCGGTGGAAAATACTCTGTAGGAGATAAGTAAGATGGTAAACGCAATTACAAGCGTTGAGATAAAGGAATCACCCGCATTCAGGGACGGATCTATAGCTGATTTTTGCACCGGTGTCAACGTGCTTATTGGCGGTAACGGGAGCGGCAAGACGACGATTCTGCGCAAGTTGTACGGCGAAGCGCGTTCACCGAAAGTGTTCATTCCGGTTTCGGAAATGCTCTCGCACTCGAAAGGCTTATTGGCTCTTGACAAAAAGCTAAAAATGCCATACGACCAAACTGAGATTGACATTTTGATGAATGCGGAATTGCCAGAAACGCGGGATATATCAGGCCATTGTAAGCCATTGCTTGAAAAAATCAGCACCGTCATTGACGGTGAGGTGCTGTACGAGAATGATATTTTCTATGTTGTCAAAATGGACGGGCAGAAAGTGCCGTTCACGGACGAAGCAAGCGGATTCCAGAAGTTCGGGTTGCTATGGAAACTGCTTCGCAACGGACTGCTTGAGAGCGGGAGCGTTTTATTTTGGGACGAACCGGAAGCGAGTATAAACCCAGAACTAATCCCCACACTCGTTGATGTTCTGCTTGAGCTTCAGAGCGGTGGCGTTCAGATTTTTATTGCTACGCATAACTATGATGTGGCGCAGTGGCTTGAGCTAAACAAAACCGTCAAAACCGCTATCCGCTACTTCAATCTCCGCAAGGTCAATGGGCAAATAACCTCCGATGTTTCAGACGATTACGATACTCTGAACAGCGTTATTGATGAGGCTGATAACAAGCTGCTTCGGCGAGTGGTGCAGAAAGCGGCGAATTAACCGACCCCGGCGCGGCGTTCCCGCTCGAAATTGGTATGAAATTCAAAGACAGTCTTCTTCGTTGGCTCGCGTCAGGTAAAAACTTTGAGAAGCCTATCGCGCTCCTGCTCGTGATAAACCCGCAAGGCGCAATAAAGCCTAAATCTCGCCTGAAACTCATTAAGCGAATCAACGGGTACATACCCACCGGAATGGACGCTGTACCAGAGCGTTACCCTCGAATGAAAAAGATGTTTTTTGATATGCCAACCGTTGAGGAGGTTGGGGAGTTATATGGTATCGGCGTGGTATTTAATGTGTGATAATCACACAGAAAGGACTAAAAAATGGACCTTGAAATTAAGCCGCTTACGCCGAATCTCGCTGATGATTATATCCGATTTTTTGCCGACACCGACAGTTACGCTGATGATGAGTGGAGTTACTGCTATTGTATGCACTACTTGTTAGACAATGCGTGGTACAAAGAAAACGTGGAAGTCATTGACTCGCTTGATAGCGCGGCGATGGCTCTGGAGTTTGTAAAAAGCGGTCGCATAACCGGTTACTTGGCCTATCAAGACGGGAAACCTGTCGGTTGGTGCGCGGCAAACGCTAAAAAGAATTATCCGCGTTTGATTGAAAGAAAAGATTTATGGTCTGATGATGAGCCGGATAAAACTCTGGCTATCGTTTGCTTTGCCGTGAGCCGCCCCTGCCGCAAACAGGGCGTGGCCTCGGCATTGCTTGAATTTTGTATGGTAGACGCAAAAACGCGAGGATATGACGCCATTGAAGCCTATCCGCAGATGGGCGCGGAGCCCGCCTGTAAAACGTATCACGGTTTTGCGTCTATGTACGAACAGCGCGGCTTTAAGACAGCCAGAACGCTGGACGATTGGATCGTTATGAGGAAAATGCTATAGCCATAAAGGCGCGTTAACGATTTTGCAGAGAGAAAAATTTGCGGTTCCGCAGCGCGAAGACAAAAAAGATGGGCAGCCGGCAGAAAAAAAGCCGGCTGCCTTTTTAAAGATGATCGGGAACAGTTACGACCTGATTAAACCGAAAGTGAGGAAACGGAGCTATGCCAATTGACTATAACTCTAAACGAGCGTTTTCACAAAAGGGTTTTGATCTCGTAGGGGCGCGCCGGAGGGGCTGAAAACGATTATCAGATATCCGATCGTAGGGGGCGGCGTCCTCGACGCCCCGCATTGCAAGTTGACGCCACACCGTAACGTCATGGCAAGAGGTGAAACGTGAAGGAATTGCCTCAGAGAAAACAAACCCGGTTGAAAGGTTATGATTACAGCCGTAACGGAGCATATTTCATAACATTATGCGTAAAAGACCACGCCGAATTGTTGGGGCATCGAATTCGCGCCCCTCTCGTAGGGGGCGGCGTCCTCGACGCCCCGCATTGCAAATTGACGCCACACAGCGATGTCGTAGCAAAAAGAATAATCGATATGTGCCGTAATTACGAGAACATTTAGATACCGCATTATGTGATTATGCCAAATCACATACACATGATTATTTTGGTTTCCGACAACGAGGGTGACAAGGCATCAAACGGGAACCGTGGAATGTCGGGGCTGGGAAACGGGACGTCGAGGACGCCGTCCCCTACGAATGCGGTTATACCGGCGCTCGTTTCAACATTGAAACGGTTCACAAACAAGGACGTTGGTTTTTCTCTTTGGCAGCGCTCGTTCCACGATCACATCATCCGGAACGAACGTGATTACGACTGCATCGCCGAATATATAGAAAACAATCCGCAAAATTGGCGAGACGATCGCTTTTACGTGGGCTGAGACGGATAAATCCCGCGTAGGGGGGCGGCATTCAGACTGCGCTGCGCAAAAAATCCACTTAGCTAGATTATAATATAAATTAACAAAGATCCACATTAACCCTAAAAAATTGTATACTATAAGCCAGATAGTAAGAATAACCAGCGTACAACCAGAAATCCAAAGGAAACTTGTTTTGGGGTCGGTAGACGAATTAATCCCCCATCTACCTCCCCCTTCAGACTACGATTTTTTGCGCAATCTGGTCGCGCGCCCCTACGACGTCAACGATCGCTTATTATCTCTTATTATCTATAGTATATTTTCGCGATGGCTTGCAGGAAGTTATCCGCCTGTGCGCGAGTCAACACACCCTGCGCAACCAGATTATCTATAAGCAATGTTCTGGAGCCTTTAAGCGCGGTTTGTAATTCATCGCACATGTTGATAACAGCATATGCTCGCAGGTAGTATTCTTTGCTCGCAAACAAATTCGCCTCGCTTTGCGTAAACAAATCTACCGCGACGGCTTTGCTCACCGCGTCTCTGTACTCAAAATCTCCGTATTTTTCATAGTAGCCCAGCACACGAAGCAAAAACGCGCTAAACTGCTGTTGGGTAACAAGGCTGGCGGGGTCAAATTTTGTGTCGCTAACGCCAACGGTTATGCCTTGCGCGTAAGCGTAAGCCACTATGCGATCGCCCCACTGCGGCACGTCGCCAAATGGATTAGCGCCCGTATAGGCCAACGCGCTTTGTTCCAATCCCAACAGGCGTATAACCAGTGTAAGCGCTTCCAAACGGTTTAGGGCAGAGTCCAGGGCATATATGGGTTTGCCGTTGGAATCAGTCCCTACTCCGTAGAACAGCTTAAGTTCATAGAGTTGATCCGCTATTTGCGGCGCCGCAATGCTTATTTCGCTATCGGTTGTTACTTCATAAACGCGAATAGGCGTTGGCGTCGCGGTTACTGTGACTGTGGGAGGCTCTATAGTGATTGTCGGGCGCGTGGTGCTTGGAAGAGTAATTCCGGTTGAAGACTTTGCGCTCCATATGGCGTAAAGCGTGGTGTCTGCGGTGAACACGTGATCCACCGTGATCTGTGTGCCGCCACTTACTGCCGTAAACCAGCCGACAAAGTTGTAACCGCTCCTTGCTGCGGGTACGGGCAATGTTGCGAGCTTGCCATCCGCGCCGGTCCGCAAGGTTGTTGGGGATACGCTGCCGCCGTTGGGGTCGAATGTGATTTGGTAATTAGCCACGACCGGGGAGCCTTCATTCTCTTTCCATATAGCGTAAAGCGTTAAAGGTTCCGTGCCGTTGTAAGTCGCGCCAGCGGCGTAAGCGGAGTCCGCTACGGTAGCTCCGAGGGTTGTGCTCCAGCCCTGGAAGGTATAACCAGCACGGGTAAAATTCAATTTGGCGTTTGTACTATCCCATATCACATAATTGCTCCCAATGACGCTAGTGTCTGTAACGGCATCAGGGCCGCCCGTGTAGTTAGACTCATATTTAATCGTCACTGTCCCTGCGTTAACTATCTTAATATCCTTTGTGGCAAAAAGGAACTTCCATGTATATCTGTTATACGTCAGAGTGGCGTAAGCCGCAACCGTAACCTCATACGGTGCATTGTCTCCAGCGCCGCCCTCATAATAAATGCTTGTGTCGCTCGTACTCTTAAACTCTATGTCGTTACCAACTGTGGCGTCTATTTTGAACTTCGTGTCCGGCGTGTAGGTTGTGCTGCCGTATTTAAGCAACTCATAGCTAAATGTAAATCCGAGTTTATTCAGGGCAGAGTAATAGCCAGCATTGCCATCGACGGTCTTATAAAGGAATGTGTCATAGTTGTTGCTCAATTCGTCTGTGCCAATTATGTATACTTCTTTTTCTTTGTCACCTGATATTTCTATTTCCACATTGCGCTTATCTTCAGCGTAGTTGGCAATATAGGCGAGGCTGTTTTTCAGGGCAGTTGCGTTATTTATTAGGGCTTCCTTATTTGTACCTAATTCATCAAAAACTTGCTTCGCCAAAAACTTATACACAGCGGCTACGATTTGATCGCCAAGAGGCGTTAGAATGTTATTAGGGTCTCTTTCGTCGATCACAGCGCCAGCAATTACTTTTGCTAAATTTTCGTCAATGCCAAGCGCATCTATGCCAGTAATAAGCATAACAAGCTGGCTTGTTACAAAATCTTTGGTCAGATTGCTGTTGCCCTCTGTAGCCGCAGCCCATATTTGGTTAGTACGGTTGTTTACGCCTATGGCGAGGTTACTAACATCGGCTTCAGCATAATCATCAAGGTATTTGCCTACAAATTTCGCAATATCAAACTCTTCAATGTCAGTGGTGGTAAGGCCAAAGATGAAATCAAAGGTTGCGCCAAAAATTGCTTGTAGCGTGGCTTTAATGGTGCTATGTGTGCTTCCAAAGAAGTCATTCAATTTACCATTAACCACACCTTCAAGTGAACCACCCAAGTTGTCCCAAACGGTTTCGATGTCTATCGCGTTAACGCGCCCATCTTCACCTACGGTTGGGTCTGTACTGTTGTTGTACAGGTAAGATTCTTCTCTGGTACGTGGAGGTACAGTCCGCCACGGCTCCAGTTGTTCTTTAATTTCCGCTTTTATCGCGGGCAGCAGATCATCGAAGAAGTTTTCTATATCTTCCTTGCTAACCTTATCCGCAGTCTTTAACTCCTGGGGAAGCATATCATACACGTAAAGCGTGAAGCTTTCTATGCCCGCGATTACGTATGCGCTTTCAGTTAATATGTAATTTACATCAACATCTCCAGCTTCGAGGGCTGTAGAGTATTTTTGAAGCGCGGTGATGGCGTTGTTAAAGTAACTTTTCAACCTTGATGGCAACGCATCCAACGTTGTGCTAGCAATTCCTAATGAACTCAAAACGCCTTTTATTTGGGCCCATGTTGCTGTGCCGTTAAGAAGACGAAGCAATTCACTTGGATCAATTCCAGCTTTACTCAATAGGCCAAAAATTGTGATAGCATCTTCTGTTGCCAAGCCATAGCTTGCTGCGAGACTTTGTAGGTCGCTAATGCTTCCCGCCATGCCACTGTCTGCCAAGCTAGTCACAACGTCGCTAATATCTTTTACTCCCATACCGTTTGCGAGCATAGTTTTCGCCAGGTCTGAAAATGTAGTACCTGTGTCACCATCTAATATCTTCGCGCCAAATGTGAGGACGAAAGGGTCAAGATCAAAGTAGCTATCAGGATCCGCGCCCGTCCCTGCAAGGGCTGCTTTAAGGAGAGCAGAATTGGTAGCCTCTCCAAGAGCATCCATTTTATTTGCGCGATCTTCCAACTTTTCAATTAATTTGGTTATTTCTTCTAACGCTGGCGATAGCTTATCCAGCTCTATGTCTTTCAGCCCCGTAGTGCCAGAAAGTGAAGAAACCAGAGCGAATATCTTGTTTAAATCGACCTTTCCTGCTTCCGTACCTAATTCAATAATATTCCACTGACTTTCCTTGCCCGCCCCATCCGAAGTTCCATAATAATAAGAATCTATCAAGAGAAAATCGAGAAAGGCCAACTTTGGTAAGATGTTATTAGCCTTCACGGAGTTGTCCCCAAATTCGAGCCAATCTATGAACATTTCGCCTATATTATCATCATCTGGTTCAAATTCAGGCGTTAGCTCTTTGATCAGAATTTCCAAAATATTTTGAAACCCTACTGGCACACTCTCGTTAATGAAGTTTTCCAATTTTACTTTTGCACCAATTAGTGTAAAGTATTTATTTTCCATTCCATTCCAAGTTGCTGGTAGAGTTGCTACCCCTTTAAGCGCCGTAATAAGCTCGTCTAAATGGCCATCGTTATCCCCTTCACTTAGTAAGCATTTATAAAACCCATTCCAATCAGTGTCAGCGGTTATTGGGTTGTTGCTTAAGTAAGCTGTTAACTTGCTTTTGGCATTATCAATGTCTGCCGCATATACCGTCACCCCCCCCCCCCGGAGTTGAGAACACAAAAAAAGCGGCGAGTAGAAAAGCCACCACGCGCCGTATTAATGCTTTGTACTTCATAACATCCTCCTTGCTAAGATTTGCAGATCAATATCAAGTTTAGC
>JAISGK010000069.1 GCA_031263155.1 Clostridiales bacterium | reverse complement strand
ATGACTAAAAGGTGGTCAACAGAAATCACTGAACGCGACACCTTGTTTTTGGAGCGGCTGGGTGTCTATGCGCCCAGTTGATTTGTGTACACCTTATCCGACTTTTGGGTTATTATATCCGAGATCATCCGCAAGCTGCCATCTGTTACAAAATTAATCGCAGGCGGTAAATCATTGGCGAAAATTGATAGCGCCTCACCACTATTTTTCTTTTCAAATTGTGAAAATGGCAGATATAAAAAATGCCTGGCAAAATTTTTTTTAAAACCATATTCGATTTTTCCTTTATGCCTGCCAAGAAAAAATGTTGATGCGCCGGACGCCAAAGCCTTAATAACAAATATCAACGCCATAATAAAAAGAAAATTAAAAATAACATCTTTATCAAAGCCCAAAGCGGCCTTACTTATTTCTCCCGTAATATGGGTAGTTAAAACGCCGCTTATCGAAACAATAACGGACATGATGGTGTAAAAAAGAAAAAATTTCCTATAAGGGTAGGTACCATTAATTTTCATTGTGGCAATAAAGGTTTTGATTGTAAGCACCACCTATTGTTCTTTTACGTATATATCTAATGTTGCGACAACGATAAATCAAAGTTTCCAATGCCTTTAACCTCTATTATCGGATCAAAGCATGAGGATGAAATATCTCGGTCGTAAATGAACTTTATATCTTTTTCCTGAATATCAATATTGTGCCTAGATTTTAAGCCTGAGGTGATTCTATGCTTATCGAACATTTCTAAATGAATATCTCGCATTTCTAAAAAACCTATTACACTAAGAGTATTTGCATCAATGGCAGTTAGTGTCATATAATTATCGACTTCCGTTGGCGTCAAAAAAAACTTCGGGCTATCATTTTTATCATAGATAATTAAATCTTCAAAATTTATACCACCATTTTTCAAAAAACCTATTTTTGAAAAGCCAAACGAAGTAAGATCATCGCAAATAATCTGCTTCTTAAAAAAAGTAATGTCTATATTATTAATACCTCCATTATGGGGCTTCTCAAAGATATTTAACTTTATAAATTTCTCAGTTTTGGATGGAATAAACGATTCTACTTTATCCTTCCATTTTCCTTCAACATTAATCTTTCTAAAATATTCATCAAAAAAATACCTTGAAAATGGAAAGAACGTTAAACTGGCTGTCGTAGGCCAAGGATCTCTTATGTAGATTCCACGTGGCTCTCCTATACTATTCATCTGATAACCTGCATACAGAACCCAGTGCTTCCCCCCGGACACTAGCATTGGAGCACAACTATTTCTTTCAATCATGCATGAGACTATCCATTCTGTGGCATCAAGCGATGAATCGCTTATCTCGCTGGTTCGTATATATTGGTTGTGATTAGATAAAAAAATGTAAACTGAATCTGGTTCAGCGTACCAATTTTCCTGATCTAAAGTATTTCTTTTTAAATTATCAAAGATTTCTTCTTGGGATAAAGGCGTATCCAAACACATTTTTACACATGCCGCTGCACAGTAATAGTAAGTAGACTGTTTTATCGTTTTCACATCAAAAATCTGACAAATATCCGAATGGTTATCAGGATTATCATACATATTATTTCTCCACTCTTAAAATATACTTACATATAACATCATAAATTATAAAAATATCTATTAGTAAATCCTTTATCAATATAATTAAGTAAGGAAAGATGCTCTGCACTACCCGATCTTATATCTCTCAAATTTCTCTTTACATTTTCTATCATATTTTTTCTATATAGATATGCAAAAGAATCAAAATTATTCTCCAAAGGACAATAATCCCCACCAAAATTCTCAATCAGTTTATACTCATTTGGATAATACGAAAATTTCAAAATTTCTTGCTTTTGTGATAATGTTTCTTCCAATATTTCAGTATCTTCATTGGATATATCTTTACTTACCAAAAACCTGTCACTAATTAAATTATAACAAGAATATGCTCGCTTATTTGGAAAAATAGTAATCGACTTCGCTGCTGAACATATAAAATCATGATGTTCATTGTAAATAATATTTTTCATTGTCAATAAGACATTATTTTCATATGTGTAATTGCCCTCATCTAGACTGGCAATCTTGATAAATATATCATCTATGAAAACGGCTTGTTGGTTTAATAATTTATCAAATCGTAGCATTCTATTACCGGTATAATTGTTGATACCCCGATCGAGTATATATGACGGTTCAATTTTATATATAGGAGAATATGTATACAAAAAATCAGAAATATCATTTATCGTAAATTTGCTGTCAGTTAATCGATCATCCACAACTGCTATTAAAGCAAAAGGAAAACCACGTTTTCTTAATAATTCAAGATTTTTTATAACATTTTTAAAACAATTGCCTCTATCCTTCGCTAATCTAGACGCATTATTTATTTCTTCAGGTCCATCAAGTGATATATTAAGAATAATTCTATTGTATACAAAAAAATCCAGCATAGATTGATCAAATTTATCATAGGCGTTCGTAGTAAAAGCAAATTTTACACTAGAATCTTCGCTAAACTTTTCTTTTTGTTCAACCACTTCTTTTAGTAGAGTAAATTTAAGCATAGGTTCTCCGCCGAAGAATTTAATATAATGTATATTCTTTATTTTAGATAAATTAATTAAGCAATCTATTATATCTTCTGATGAAGACCATTCAGAAATTTGTGAATCTGGTGGTATAAGATCCTTACCAGAATTATTAATACAATATTTACATTGCAGATTACACTGAGCTGTCAATATTATTGATACAAAAATGTCATCCATATATAATTTACATTGGCAACGTAGACATTATATACAAAATCAGTAGAGCAAAAATACCTAGCGGCCAACTTTCCTCCTTGTTAAAAAATACAGTAACTGTTTACTCTCTCAGTAATTCAATGTCAATATAGTAAAACTTAAAAACACAGAGTTTTATCAAGTTCCAAAGTACTGAGAGCTTTCCCTATTTACGTTGAAACATCCGGCATTATCAAAGCAGAAATAGAGGGATGATACATCTGAAACCCATTCTTTCATATCTGAAATCCTCATAAATTTTACCCCTACGTCGATTTTGTCTTGAGACGGCCATTCTTGATTTTTGTGTGGGTGTAAACTGCGCCTACACATATTTCGATAAATTCCAGAAAATCCTCCTTTTTCATGTAGGAGTAAATCCCAGAAAATTCAAGATAGCAACTATGTTTCCCATCTTTTAAGCCTTTGCAAAATTATACATTATCTCGTCTGATTTGTCATTTGTTTTCTTCAACTGAACGATTAGCTTTTTTGTGCTGTGCTTTCTGAAACAATAGTTACAAAATATGTAACAAAAAAACTTTCAACAGATATAATGTTAATGCTCTTACTCAGCCCTCACTTTGTACAACAAGACACTCATAAACGCGGATACTAAAGTAGCACCGAAATTATTTTCAAGCACTTCTCGTTTTAGGGAAAAGTCTTTCTGTGAGAGCTGAGTAATCATAATTAAACTTGATACCAGTTTCAAACCGTGTTACCTATTGTTTATGTATCGATGAGGCAACTAACAAAAAGATCTTTCAATATTTTTATGCTCCTGTAATACATATAAAACAATTTAGAGCTTTGCCGCCATTTTTCGATTCGCCGTTAACGCTATTTGCATAGAAGACACTATTTTTCAAATTGACTAATGCCGTCTGCTGAGCGGATAATGATCTGCTAGGGAGGTTACCCCAACTGTCGATCATATCAAAAAGCGAATTTAAGCTCGTTGTATCAGAAAGATTTATGTTCTCCATGTCTATCCTCCTTCCTTTTATGCCGATGAGAGAGTAAAATTTGCCGCTTCAATATTAAAGAATGGCAATTTTTTGTCCATTAATTACACAAATCATGAAACAACCATGCTATAACACAACATAATTAATGCCACCCGCCTATAGGCATTTTAATCAGATCAATTTTAGGCCTATAATTTTGATCAACCTTATTATAAACCCGTTTGCCGATAACTCTACCGGCTATAGCTTGAAAAAAGCTAAATTATTGTAAAAAAATGGCAAGTCAAAAAATAAATTGTCCTAAAAATATATAAAACTATAAATGAGCATAGTTTCGAAAAAATGGCGTGTTTAAGCCATTTTTCAGAATTCATGCATAGGCCAGAGATAGCCAAAAAAGGACATTCCGTAAAAAAACGTTCATTTAGAGTATAAAGTAAGTAAAAGCCAGATCAATATAGCAAAGCTCATATCACCATTTGGGAGCTGGAGCCAAACCATTGGGGGGCAAAAATCGGGGCTAATTTCCAACAGAGGCTCGCCGATTGCGGCGTACTCGGCAGTAGTGCCAAAGTGTACGGAGATGTGGAGAGTCCGCAAAGGTCTGTGGGTCTGTGTCAACATCTTTTTCTCATTGTAGCAAGGAGTGGATGATGAGTTTCGTTACTTTACCAACGGCGTTTGAATGGCATTCGATCTTTTTACTCTGGCATTGTTCAATCCTAAGCCCTCGTTCTGATCGCGAACATTATAGCCAAAATGGGCGATAAAGACGAGGCGCGCTGCATCGGCTTTCCCCCCGAGTTACAAGAGATTACCGGGTCGCTGTATGATCACGATCATGATCGCTTTGATATGATCCAGGCACTGGCGAAACAATTGACCAGCGCACTAATGTCGTAGGGGCGCGCACTCAGACTGCGCGCCCCTACGACATTATACCCACTGACCGCTGCGCACCCATACCAAATTTGGAAGACGCACGTTTAGAGTTATACTTACATGCAATAACATTTACCAGCCCGCAACTATTGGTTGCGCTCCTGATATAAAGCTATTTTCTAGTATTGGCAAACCTTTTCGTTTGTGAGTATAAAATAAAAGCACGCTGTCTAGCTTACGAGTGAGAGGTGAAACCCCAATGTACACATATATTAAAGATATTTTGAAAGAACCCAGATAAACGAATCAATGACAGTAGGAAGCTGGGTGCGCACCGTGCGCGACAACAAAAACTTTGCCTTTATAGAGCTTAACGACGGCACACATTTTAAAAGTTTGCAGGATGTCCCTCAAAAAAATGGGGGTTTCGTTACCCTATTGATTTGAGTATATATTATCCGACTTTTAGGATAATATGGTTGAGTCCACAAATTTTGTATAACGGCTTAGCCATGTCAGTTCCACCGTACCGGTGGGGCCGTTGCGCTGTTTCGCGATTATTAGTTCCGCTTGGTTCTTTTTCTCTGTTTCCGGCTTATAATATTCCTCGCGGTACAGGAAAGCCACCACATCCGCGTCTTGTTCTATAGCGCCGCTTTCGCGCAAGTCTGACAGCATGGGCCGGTGATCGGATCTAGCTTCAACGGCGCGCGACAGTTGCGCTGCGGTAAACAACGGGCAGTCCAACTCTTTGGCTACCGCCTTAAGCCCGCGCGATATCTCTGATATCTCTTGCTGGCGGCTTTCGCTTTTGCCTCCGGTGGTCATTAACTGCAAATAGTCTACCATTATTAAGCCTAGACCTTTTTCCATCTTAAGCCTGCGGCATTTGGCGCGCAGTTCGTTAACAGATATGCCAGGCGTGTCGTCTATGTACAGCGCTCCTTGCGACAATGGCCCGATAGCCTCGGCAATCTTTAGCCAGTCGTCGTCGTTAAGATCGCCCGTGCGCAGTTTTTGCGCGTCTATATTGGCCTCACCGCAAAGAATACGTGTAGCGCATTGGTCGCGCGACATCTCCAGCGTAAAATACGCAGTCGGGATTCCTTTTTTTATAGCGACGTTGTGCGCGATGTTTAGCAACAGCGCCGACTTGCCCATAGACGGCCTTGCGCCCAGCAAAATAAGATCTGAGGGTTGAAGCCCCGCCGTGCGATTGTCAAAATCGGTAAAGCCTGTGGCTATGCCCGTTATCTTTCCCTTGCTGCGAGCTATTTCGTCCAGCTTATCCAGGGTTTTAAGCAAAATTTCATTCATTGCCAAAAAATCTGACGCGCCGCGCTTTTGCGCTATGGCGAATATCTCTTTTTCAGCCTTTTCCAATACATAATCAGCCTCGTCACGCTGTTCGTAGCAATTGGCCTCAATATTGCCCGCCGCCTTTATTAATCTGCGCAGCAGCGACTTGTCGGCCACTATTTTCGCGTGGTGCCTGATGTTTGCCGAAGTGGAAAAACCCGAGGCAAGCGCGGCCACTCGATCCCGCCCGCCCACGCTGCCCAAAATCCCTTTTTCTATAAGCTTGTTGGAAAGGGTTACAAAATCCACAGGAACGCCTATTGTGAACAGCTCTATCATCGTTTCGAACAATCCTTGATTATCCGGACGATAAAAATCCTCCGACTTTAGCAATTCATAAGCTGTGGCAATCGCCTCGCGGTCAAATATCATGCTGCTCAGCACAGAGTCTTCCGCATTGGCGTCGTTCGGAGGTATTTTTATGTATTCAGCCACATTCATTCACTCCCGCAAGCATTATAGCACTAAGACAAAGGCTTTTCCACTATCAAAACAGGAAAAGCCCGCATACCATACAGTATAAGATGAGTGTGTTTAATACAGGGGTGAGGATGCAGCATGAATATTTATCCATATGACCGTGACGCGGCGGTGGCTTACGCGCATGATATGGCTTTTAAGCGCAATAAGGACTACTACGATTTTTCAGAAATTGGGGGCGATTGCACCAATTTTGTGTCGCAATGCCTTTACGCGGGCACGGGGGTCATGAACGGAGCGTCTGACGGCTGGTATTATTACGGACTAAACAACCGTTCCCCCTCGTGGACGTCCGTTACTTACTTGTACAAATTCCTAACGAGCAATAAGGGCTCTGGGCCGTTTGGCCATGCGGGAACCATCGAAGAGCTAAGTGAAGGCGATATTGTCCAGTTAAAACTGGCTGAAGCGGATTTTTCCCATTCGCTTCTGGTGGTGGATGTTGGGCGACCGCTTGGGCTGGGCAGCGTGCTTATAGCCGCGCACTCTATAGATAGCGACTACCGTCCGCTTAGTACCTACACAATAAGTGACAAACGGTTTATAATAATAGACGGGTACAGAAAGTAGAAGACACGCAATGTTTCGACGCGCCTTGCAATCCGATTGTGCTGTGCTGGATTGTAAGGCGCGTCCCGTTTTTGACGCAAATTGTGATGAATTACCAAATCCAACTCGGTGTTTCCACACTCACACCAAAAAGATTATACTTGCCGTTTAGCTCAACACTTATCGTATCGTACACGCAATAAAGAACAAGCCTATTGCTGGATCACGACAAAGTATGCCGCCGTCAATCCTGGTCGTGTTTCTTATTCGCGCTGCGGTATTCCGCCGGCGTGACGCCATGGGCGGCTTTAAACACCCTATAGAAATACGGCGTATTCTGAACACCAATTCTTTTCGCTATCTCCGAAACAGACATCCTGGTGTCAGTAAGCAATTCTTCCGCTTTATCCATTCGGGTTGCTGCAATTTGATCCAATATGGTATGGCCCGTAATATCTTTATACGCTTTGCCTATATAAGAAACAGACATGCCAAACGTATCGGCTATCAAGTTAACGGATAGATCGGGATCCGCGTATTGTTTCTGTATAAACGCGGAGACGCTTTGCACAAATTCCTCTTTCTTTACGCTGGTTTTGTTTTGATGGATTCCACGCAGTCTATCAAAAAAGGTTATAAACGGCGCGTTTATCTCATCTATACCGTAGGCGTTTTTTAGATCTACAGGGGATAGCAGTACGTCGTCCGAACGCCTTTCTTTAGATGTAACGATCTTTCCGGCGGCCTTGTTTAGTTTTAATACAAGCTGTGAGAACAGCATCTCATAAACATTCCATGGGTATAACGGGAGGCTATTAACAAAGCGCAGATAAATCTCTTTGGCGTGTTCCATCTTGCCCTGCATTGTACAGGAAACGATTTTATCGGTTTCTTCTTCTATGAAGGTCAGACTGCCCGCGTCGCATATGTCTAACCCATCTTCGCGAATTACGCCGCCAGGGCCAAAAAACAGCCCGTATAGCGATAGATTGCGTATGGAGGCGTAGCGCTCCGACACATTTTGAATGCTGTACGCCGTGCGGCTTACGGTAAATGATATCGAAAGCCCGAAATTCTTTAACAGAAAACCCCTCACTTCTTCTATCTGCCGTGTCAGGCTTTCACTGTGGGGAGGTTCCGTACACGCTCGGCCCATCAGCACGGCGATCTCGTTTTCGCCCGCGCGCAAAGCCTCGATCACTGTGGAACGGCCATCTGAAAACACCTCGGTGGAAACATTGATAATAGCGTAGTTATTTATATTCTGATCCTTTATATTGTACTTCTTTAAAAATTCACCGTACCTGTCTATTTTGATCATAATAATGGTTATGGGGCCTTGAACGGGGAGTTCTATCTCAAGATTACGCATTGATTCGGCGTAATCGGAATCTTCATGGGGAGCGCTGCCCAACAGGATATCGCGCAAAAAATTACTTCGGGCCTCGCTAATGTTCTGATACCACAAATAGCCCAGTTTTTCCAACCTAATTTCCATTTTTGTAATGGGCGCGGATACGCGAGACGATACCATAAAAGACATAAGCAGCCCGATTAAGAACAAAGAAACCGTTGTGATTACGACGGTTCTTTGAACCTCTGTAATTTCACGGGTAAGCTCTTTATATGGAATGACGCGTATGTACCTCCACTCGTTTTGATCAGGCTTCGTATAGACTACAAGCATCTTTTCGCCGGCCAAATCAAACCGCGCATAGCCCTCGTTTTTATCTTTTAGCACTTGAGCGATTAACGCCTCGCGTATGGCGTCTTTTTTTTGGTTGTCAGGCGGGTTCGCGAAAATAACGCCGCCTGTTTCGTCCACAATAATTGTGTAGTATTTAAGCTGGCTTAAATATTCATTTTGCACAATGTCATCCAGCCAACTGCGGGATATGTTTAGCAGTATTACGCTGTTGCTGCCAAGGAGCAAATCATATTTTACCCATGTGTAAAACTCCAGGGTTACGCTACCGCTGGTATACTCGCGCCCTATAGGCGTATATTGCGAATATTTGCGGTAGTTTAGCATAATATCAATGGCTTGTTTATCGTTAAAATTGTGAATATCCAATTCGCCTTCGTAACTGCCCGCTATATTGAGCAGCATATTGCCGTTGCTTACACAAAGAAACTCGCTGTCAGGATTATAGATATAAATGGACGATATGAAAGGGAACGCCCTGCGATAGTTTTCCAACTGTTGAATGGCGTTAGCCGTACTAAACGCGTCTCGATTTCCATAAAACAGAATCTTGGAAATGGCCACATCCACGTAGATTTGATACGCCGTGCTCATGGCGATGGAAGACATTTCTGTAACGTTGCGCTCCACCTGTTTAAGGCTTTCCAAATTGGTAACATAAAATTGAAGCGATACCTTATCGGAAAAGATCTTTGTGAAAAAACTTGTAAATAAAATAATGGCAATACTCAAAACAAGAGTAGTGCCAAGAAAAATATTTGTTTTGCTGCCCCAAAGCCTGTGACGCTTCATAAAAGACCTCCAGCGCGTCTTTCGCTCTCTTGCTTTTTTATTTTTATTGAGTCGGGTTACGAGTCGTCAATAGAATCCCTAATCCCAAAATACAAAGCGACATCAGGCTTGTTATGCCAAACGCGTAAAAATATGATCGTTGTGCGCCGAAACCCGAACAGAGCGTAAGAATGGCGGTGGATACCGTTATTGCGGCGGCGTTGAACAATTGTATCACAGCGCTATTAATGGCGGACGCGTCTTCCGTCAGTTCTTTGGGCGCTTGCGATAAAACATGGGTCGAGAGGCTTGTCGCATAAAAACCCAAGCCGAAACCCACTACGCAGAACGCGCAGATAATCAGAGGAGCTGATTGTAGCCCACTTACCGCCAAAAACGCGAGCATACCGCATACGGTCGAGCCAAAACCAATGGATACAACCCTGTTTACGCCGCGCTTATCATAAGTGACGCCACCCAAGGGCATTCCGGCAACCGAGGCGAAAGATATAGGCAACATGATAAGGCCGGAAGTAAAGGCGGACCACTTGTTCACATTTTGAAAAAATAAGGGAAGCAAGAATAAAAACCCAGGTATTAGCAGTACCGACAGTGTCTGTAATATCACAGCCCTAAAAAACGCTTTTTCTCGAAAAAGATCCAGCCGCAGTATTGGGTTCTCGCAAGTCAGCTCGCGCTTGATAAACGCGTAAAGCGCGGCGCAGCCAACGAGCAGAACAGCGATACCGCCCACGTTAATCTTACCGCCAGAGACAACTTTTTGCAAGCCATAAATAACACTGATAAACGCCAGCGGAGCAAGCGCCATACCGGCGATGTCGGGGCGGGCGCTTACGCTGCGCTCATCTTTGGGGAGCCATATGAAACCGGTCACCAGTATAATTACAACAATGGGCAGATTAATATACAAAATGGTTTTCCATGAGCCAAGGTCTGCCAACCACCCGGCAAGCATCGGCCCAAACGCCGGAGTCATAAAAATCGGAATACCGATAATACCCATAATACGTCCAACTTTGTCTTTATCACACAACCTGTAGGTTATCGCCATGCCGACAGGCCCCGTCATAGCGCCAACAGCGCCCTGAAGCATACGAAACGCTATAAGCGTGTGGATATTCGCGCCCCAGGCGGCGCACAGACTCATTATACCATAAAGAGCGGTGCAGCATAGCAAAACCCTCCTGCCGCCGAACCTGCCCGAGAACCAAGCCGCAAAGGGCGTAACGGAAGCCAGCGTTAGCATATACCCCACAATAACCCACTGCACGGTAGAAATCGGAGCCGAAAACTCACTCGCCAGCACAGGCGTCAACACATTAAAGGATATACTGCCCAACTGTATCATCGCGCTGGTTAATACGATAACAAAAAGCGGCTTTACAATGGAGCGCGGCTTATTAGACAAAGCCGCGCTCTTTGCAAAAATTCTTTCCTTTAGTCTCATGGCTTAGAATTGCCAGGTGATTGGCGGCGCTTTTACGTCGCGGGCGAAATCCCCCAAAATCGCCTCGCCATGTTCCATAACAAACACGCCGAACGATGGGTGTTCAGGCGCTTGATATACGTCTTTAAGCCCTGGCATGGCTTCCATAAACATGGTCTTGACCGCCAGATCATCTATAATATCAATTTTTCCGCGTATGCGAACCCATTTACCCTTTGCTATGTTGGAACAGAACTCAATATAAGGCTCTGCCGCAAGCTGCTTGTATACCTCTTTAAACGTGCCCGTGCAGAAATACAGCTTGCCATCTTGAGCTAACGGCCCTCCCCAGGGCCTGTTGCGCGGCTTGCCATTTTCTACCGTCGCCAGACACCCAGCGCCGGCCTCTTTAAGTAACCCCACTATTTCATCCCACATAACGGAGCCCTCCTATTCGGAATATTTTTCGTTGATAACGCCCATGGGCGCAAACTTGCCTGGACCTCCATATGTAAAGTATTCCAACGTATCGCGAACGTTAAACCCGAAGAAACATCCCACGTCTGTTACCCTTCCGCCATTGTCCGCTTCCCTTAAGTCCACGGCTATCATACCATGAATACCCGCCGCGCGTTCCTCTACCCAAGAATATATTTGCAGGGTATCTTTAAGGCCCACATAGCGTGAAGGGAATGTACCGCCCATACCGCGCGCGGCTTTGGGCAGCAATACGCAGGCGGCCGACATGCAGTTGGACAGATAAACATGATTCATATTGGGTTCGTCTCTAAAATATTCCCAGCGAATGGTTTTGCCCACCAAGTAATCGGAATATCCCTGCCGCCGCGACGGGTATGAGCCGTCCGGTTTTTGCGCCGCGCCAAACCAGAACACGCGGGATACCTCTCTGGCTTCATACTCGTTGCCGATCACGTTATACGCGCATGTGACCAGGTAGCTCTCCGTGTCTATAAACAAGGTCAGACACTCTATGGGGTCTTTATCGCGGCGCATGTGGTGCACCATAACAACAGTATCGTCCGCGTCGAGAGCTTCGTAATAGGCTGGCCGGTTTTCTGCCCCCTGGCCGGACCAGAGCAGTTTGTGCTTTTCAATAAACGTATACTCCAGCTCCACCGGTTTTTCGGGCCCTTTGTCAAACAAGAATTTAAAGGTTTTGCCGACCAGCCTGTCGGTAAACGGCTTGCGTTTGCTGATAAGCCCTCCATCCTCTGTCACAAGAACATTGCTGACGATCTCAGAGACTTCTTCTTTGGTATAGCTTTTTGTTACCTCGCGCACCCTGTTTGGTTCTACTTCCGCAATCTCACGGGGGGTTCCGTCGTCAGTATACAGACCCTTCCCCCTGCTCATCACCAGTTCCAGCGGCGTTCCATCCTCCGTGAAGTATTTTTTCAACCTGGCCTCTTCCACTTCTTTGCTCATGCTTTAACCCCCTTCTATTATTGCAGGCTCTTGATATAATCGAGCCATTGCTGGCTATACTGCTGTTGTATTGTTTCCAGACCCGCGAGTTTCGCCTGTTCGAGGAATGTGGCTACTGCCTGCTCTACGTCGTCTACCAACCCCGCGTGCAGCGGTTGCAAGTACTGTGTCACAACAGTACCCAGCGCGGCCCGTTCGGTCTGATAGGCTGAGTAATCTTCTTGGAACCCGCCGATATAATTAACGCCGGCTACCTTTTCAAACTTCTCATACATTTCAATCCTATACGCGTCCTCTTTGGGGAACAGCATATAGTCAGGGTTTCTCCATGCCCAGCATAACATGCCCTCTCTTGAGAACCCGCTAACCGTCGGATCTTGAAGCGGCACGTACCAACCGTCGGCGTCAACATCATAATGCTCTCCCTTGATGCCATAACTGGTCCATTGGTTAATCTCTTGATCCAACAATAGCTCTTGTGCGAACATAACGGCTCTGTCGGGATGTTTAGAGGCGATGGGTATCCCTATGCCGTCTTGGATTGGGTGCGTGGGATAAACAATGCCGCTGTTGTCAGAATAGAGCGCTATATCGAATTTCCAGTCTGGGTGGGCCTCAGCAGTGGCCGCGTTGTATTCAGAAACCGTATTGACCGTTCCGCCAAACAGCCGGCCTATGGTCTTGCCGTTTTGCATAGCGGACATATCTTCCACGCTTGACAACGCGCTGCGCGACCAAAAGCCTAGATCGGCCCAGCGTTTCATCAGCTTCATTTCCTCTACAAATTCGTCGCTGGCCCAATAATCAAACAATTTATCCGGCTCGCTGTATCTTGCGGCCAAGCCGTAAATCGCGGTATTTGCCCAATCGTGATACATATCAAGTACTCCGATAGCGGAGAAATTAAATTGGTATATGCCTGCCATTGGGAACTCGTTGGTTAGTAGCTGCTCGGGCATATTCTGCTTTACGCCCAGAAAATACGCCTCAATATTCTCAATGCTGTCGGGAACGGGTAGGTTAAACTTTTCCTGAAGATCCTTGCGGTAGATAAAGCCGCCTACCAAGTACTGCTTATAGGTGCAGGGGACAGTGTAGATCTTGCCGTTTACTTTAACGGCCTTCCAATAACCTTCTGGTACAAATTCGTACAAATCTGGCGCGTATTCAGGCAGCAGATCATCCAGCGCGTGAAAAGCGCCGCTTTTCGACAGCGAGAAATAGTTCAAAAACGGGGCGGTATAGATCAAATCCAGATTCTGCCCCGAAGAAAGCGCCAAGTTATATTTCTGCATGGCATCGGTAAACGTTGTGTAATTCCACTTGATGGTCGCGTTAATCTTTGGCGCGATTTTTTCGTTGACCATTCCGACGATGCGATCCATATCCTTCGCCCCATCGCCGATCATCATAAACTGTAAGTCTACCCGTTCGGAAATATCTGGGCCTGTCGCGACCTGCGTTTCGGCCGCCTTTTGAGTTTCAGTGGCCGCCGACTGTGATGAGGTTGTTTGGTTCGACTGCGCCGTTGACTGCGAGACCGGGCCGCAGCCAAACAGGCCGAACATCATTAAAACAGCCGCAGACAGCGCGAGCGCCTTGCTCATATTTTTTTTCATATCAGCTTTCCTTTCCTGCATTTTATTATTAACCGTCGGGTTGTTAGCCGTCAGGTTATTAATCGCCGGGCGCGGACTTCCTAACCCTTTACCGCGCCTATGGTTATGCCAGAAATAAAGAATTTCTGTACAAAAGGATACAACAACACAATCGGCCCTGTAACTATTACAGCCATAGCCAGCTTAACCGTTTCCGAGGGGATACTGACCGACTCCGAAACACTGGCGCTGTTCATCTGCTTAAACGCCTCAAAACCGCTTAGCATGTTGTATAAATAAAACTGCAATTCAAATTTCGCCGGGGTTGTTATAAACATGGATGACAAATACCAATCGTTCCAGTACATAAGCCCCAAAAACAAGCCGATGGTGGCCAAGCCCGAGGGAATCAGCGGCAACACCAGCCGCAAATAAATAGTAAACTCGCCCGCGCCATCTATGCGGCATGAATCGACTAGTGAATCGGGCACGTTGTTGGCTATAAAGGTTCGCATTAAGAAGATCATAAAAGGCGACATGATCATCGGCAGACAAATTGCCAACAGCGAGTCCTTCAAGTTTAGCGTATTGGTTATCATGATATACCAGGGTACCAGACCCCCGCCAAATATGGTAGTAAAATAAATCAGAAACGAAATAATGTTGCGGTGTTTAAAGTCCTTCCTTGACAGCACAAAGCCCGCCATAGACATAAAGATTAACCCAGCCGTAGATCCGGCCAGCGTGTTAACGATAGTCACCCTGTAAGCTCGCAGCAGTGAATCGGGCATTTTGAGAATAACCCTGTAGGCTTGCAATGTGAATTCCCTTGGCCAGATACTATAGCCATAACGCGAAACCAATTCATTGTTTGAGAGCGAACCTGTGATAATTATCAAAAACGGCAGTATGCTGACAGTCGCGGCCAAACCCAGCGTAATAACGGCCAAGCGCTGAAAGATAACAGCCTCTTTTTCTTTTTTAATCATCCGCCATCGCCTCCTTTAAAACAGGGCGTACTCAGGAGCTTTGCGCTTGATAATCCCATTCACGCTCATAATAAGCAAAAATCCGAATATAGACTGATAAACGCCGGCGGCGGCGCTGCGCCCAATATCAAAGTCAAATGTCAGCGAACGGAATACATAGGTATCAATGATATCCGTAAGGGTAAAAAGGTTTCCGTTTGACCCTATTAACTGATAAAACAACTCAAACTGCCCTTTTAGTATAGATCCCAGGGAAAACAAAAACAAAGTAACGAATGTGGGTTTCAACAGTGGAACCGTGATATAAAATATTTGTTTGACAGCGCCCGCCCCATCTATGGAAGCGGATTCGTACAGTTCTGTGTCTATGCCTGTTATTGCCGCCAAATAGATGACCGTGCCATATCCGACGTTTTTCCACAGATAAAAGAATACAATAATAAACGGCCAAAACGAGGCTTTATTATAAAAATCATACGGCGACGCGCCCAACTCGGCCAGCGTGGCGTTAACCAAGCCTATTTCGTAATTAAACAGGTTATAAACCAGAACCCGCAAAATAACGAAAGACACAAAGTAAGGGAAAAGAAGCATAGACTGCGTAAGCCGTTTAAAGAGCCTGCCCGTAATGCGACTGATCATGATGGCAAAAATAATTTGAAGCAGATGGCTGAAAAAAATGAATGCTATGTTGTACAGTACTGTATTGCGCGTAATGCGCAGCAGTATTCCAGACTTAAACAAGTACTTAAAATTGTCGAGCCCCACAAACGGACTCCCGAACAAACCGCCCGTGTAGCTAAACCGGGTAAACGCGTAATAGATCCCGCTCATTGGTATGTAATTAAATATGATAAAGAAGGTGATAGTTGGCAGCAGCATAAGGTAGTAGGTTAAGTAACGTTGCTGAAACCGCTTGCGGGACAGCCAAGCCAAAAAGCCTGTCATGTTATCGCCTCCATTATTTATTTGGTTATATTGTTTAGAACAGGGCGGACTCACTCCTTAATAAAAACAAAATACATTAAACAATTGAATTCGTATACTGCATTTTTTGGTATATGATGTAATTATTCGTTTTTCAGCGTTATATTTTTGGAGAAAAAGTATACGCCAAGCGGCCAAGGCATTACCGAACATATTTACGGCATTAAAGCAGGATGGGCTTATTGTCTTTCCCACGTGTTTGCACTATACTTATATAAAAGGAGCTGATGGCATGGTGAAGAGCATTAAAGATGTTGAGTCTTTGGCAATTGGTGTTTTGCGGGAATACCCTGTTAAACGCGCCGCATTATTTGGCTCCGTCGCCAGAGGCGACATGACCGAACAAAGTGATTTGGATATGATCGTTGAGTTTATGCCTGACACTCGCGGAATCATATTTTTCGGTCTGTATACCGATTTGGAGCAAAGATGTGGCCGCAGTGTTGATTTGTTGACTTTTAATGCGCTTGAACATGAGGCCAAAGGTCATTTCAAGGAAAATGTCATGCGAGAAATGAGGGTTATTTATGAACGCGAGGAGTGAGGACATTCTTGCTCACATGCTGGAAGATGCTCGTGACGTGATGGAATTTGTCAGAGAAGTTGCTTCCTTTGAAGAATTTTGCGACAGTAATATGGTAAGAAAAGCAGTCGTGATGTCGTTACTGAATATCGGAGAGCTTGCCATCCACCTACCACAAGACTACATTCAAACCCATAATGACATGCAGTGGAAAGCGATGATTGATGATTGGTATGCGTAATTTGGCAGCGCATGGGTATCACGCTATGGATCTGGAAATTGTTTGGGATACGGCTCTAAACTCCATTCCGAAATTGCTTGCTTTTCTAGAGAAAGAGCTTGCACAATAATAAACCCCAAATTTAAAAACTCAACCTCCCGGAGTTCTCCGAAAGGTTGAGTTTTTACGGTTTTACATAATCTGGGTGACAAGATTTGAACTTGCGACCTCTAGACCCCCAGTCTAGCGCGCTACCAAGCTACGCCACACCCAGACACCATGGCACATTATATTACCCTGGCTAGGCTGTGTCAATACTGTGTTAAGAAATTTGTGCGTTAAGAAATTTCATTCTTTCAATCCAAATTCCAGATCCAACAATCTCCGCTTAACGTTTAACCCGCCAGCGTATCCGGTCAAGTTGCCATTTGTCCCTACAACACGGTGGCATGGAACTACTATCGCGATGGGATTTTTATTGCATGCCCCACCCGCCGCCCGCGCCGCATTTGGATTGCCAATTTTAAGCGCGATATCTTTATATGTTCGCGTCTCTCCAAATGGAATGGCCAGCAAAGCGTTCCATACACTACGCTGAAAGTCCGAACCACGCAGTCTTAATTTTAGATCGAAACATTGACGCCCGCCATCAAAGTATTCACCTAACTGGGTAATGGCGATACGTAATGCTGGCGACAACGCGGCGTCAGGACGGGCAGCGCCGTCGCCAGAGAAAGATATACCAATAATTTCGTCATTTTCTTCGGTAATGGATAATGAGCAAAAGCCAAAATCGTGAACTATGCTATTAATCACAATATTAAAGCAATTATAGTGCCAACAACCGCCATTGCAAAAAACACATACATAACACATCCAAGGCAACCGCCACGGTAAATAGGCCGATGAGGCATAAAGGGCCTTCTGTGGTGCATATGGCCGCCATGATGTCCATGCCCGCCATGATGCCCGTGGTGCCCTCCAAACCCTCCAGGCCCGTGATGCCCTCCCCCAGGGCCGCCGTGGTGTCCTCCGCCAAACCCTCCAGGGCCGCCGTGATGTCCTCTTGGCATATTAACCTCCTCAATGTATTTTATTTTGTATCAAAAATTCAGTTCAAGAGTTACGGGGCAGTGGTCGCTACCTTGCACTTGATCAAGAATCGTCGCGTCCAGAAGGTTATCTTTAAGACGCTCCGAAACCACAAAGTAGTCTATGCGCCAACCGATATTGTTCGCCCTGGCGTTACCAAAGTATGACCACCAGGTATATTGCACCTTGTTGGGGTAAAGACAGCGAAACGTATCCAAAAAGCCATGAGACAACAGAATCGAAAATTTTTCCCGCTCTTGCGGGCTAAAGCCCGCGTTGTTTCTATTCGCCTTTGGATTCTTTAGGTCTATTTCATTGTGGGCGACATTGAGATCGCCGCATAGTACGAGGGGCTTTTGTTTGTCTATTGATATCAAATATTTTAAAAATGACTCTTCCCACTCCAAACGGTAGGGTAAACGCGCCAACTCGCGCTGGGAGTTAGGCGTGTAGCAATTAATAAGAAAAAAATCCTCAAACTCCAAGGTTATGACGCGCCCTTCGTCATCATGCCCGTCAACGCCAATACCATATGTAACGCCAAGCGGTTTCTCTTTGGTAAATACAGCGGTACCACTGTACCCAAGGCGCCTGGCGGAGTTCCAGAACGATTCGTAACCAGTAAATTCAAAGTGCGCTTGCTCGCGCAGCATTTTTATCTCTTGCAAACATACGATGTCGAAATTGTTTTGACTGATAAAGTTGTCGAACCCCTTTTTCATGATTGCGCGCAGGCCGTTGACATTATAACTTGCTAGCAGCATACAAAATGCCTCTTTTCTTTTGTTTTGTAATATGGTAGATTATATATGCTTTATACGTGAAATTCAACTTTATTAACAAATTTTTAACATATTATTAATATTTTCCAGAGTCATTTACTTATTGGTTGCGTATAAATAAACGGTAGAAAAATTTCATGGGGGGCAATATGCAAAAAAGACCACGCTGGAAGTTGTTGCTTAGGGTCGTCATCATACTGGCCATTATTTCGGGAGTAGTATTTGGCGCAATTTATGTGTTTGGCATGGTAACGAGGGGGTCGGTTCGCCAGGCCATGATGGCTCAGCTGGAAACCGCATCGCAAACACAAATAGCTCAAGAAAAAGATATTAGCCAAGTTGTCAGCGCCTCGGGCATTGTAAATTTACGCAACGAGGAACCGATGTATGGCGCTAATGGAGAACAGATAAGCGAAGTGCTTGTCGAAGTTGGGGACAAGGCGCAAGAAGGGCAAATCATAGTAAATTACAACGTAGATGATAAACGCGAGACGTTAGAAAAACAGATTAGTCAAGCGGAAATTAATCTCAGCAATCAAGAATTGACTTTGGCAAGCATGACCGCGCCTACTGCCATTTCGCAGATGCGGCAATTGCAAACCAGTGTAGATAACGCGGAAAAATCATTGTACGACGCCAATGTGACCATATCTAACACAGAGCTGAAGATTAAGGATCAGGAAGAGGCCATAGCGCGCGCCGAAGAGGATGTTCTTCGCGCCCAAAAGGATATAGACAACGCGGACGAGGATGTAAAAGAGGCGGAAGCGAAGCGCGATCAATACAAGTTGCTGCTTGAGGTGGACGGTATATCACAGGAACAGTACAAGCAGTATGTGGACTCTGTTTCTTCCGCCATTCAAGCCAAAGAGAAGTTGGAGACAGCCAAAACCAACTCGGAAACCGCCCTTACAAACGCAAGGAACACATTGCGCGATCTAGAGCGTTCGCTGGAGTCAAATAAAGCTAATGCCACGCAAAGCGAAAAAAGCCTTGGTACGGCGCAGGAAACTTTAAGCGACGCCGGGAAGAGTCTCCAGGACGAAATAGATCAAATTAACTACGAAAAGCAACAAAATCAAATAAGACTAACAAAGCTTGATCTGGAAGACTTACGCGATCAATTAAATGATATAACAGAAAATTCGGTCAGTCTCATTTCCGGAACCATTACCGCCGTTAACGTATCAAAAGGGCAAAGCGTTACAAGCGCGACGGTACTGGTGACAGTAGCAGACTTTAACGATCTTATCGTAATCGCAAACATTTCTGAATACGACATACCTAAAATCGCGTTGGGCCAAGAGGTATTAATGACTTCCAGCGGCGACGAAACATTAACATATACGGGAAAAATAAGCAAAATAGGCGATTCCGCCTCTAAGACCAACGCGTCAAGCGGTACGATTACGGTTGTTCCCGTAGAAATTACTTTCGACTCTGTGCCTGCCGGCTTAAAGCCCGGCTTCAATTTGGATTTGGATATAACTGTCGCGCACAATCCTACGGCGCTGGTCGTTCCCATCACGGCCATCAAGAAAGATATCGACGGATCAAGTTATGTATATTTGCTTAACGAACGCATCCTCAGCAAGCGATCTGTTACCACAGGCATTATAAACGATATGGATGTGGAGGTTGTTACCGGGGTAAACGCGGGCGAGGCCGTTATCATTAATCCTACTGACGAAATGGCCGACGGCATGAACATTGACGAATTGCCGATTTTGCAGGGGGCTGGCGCGAGCAATGGTATGATGTTCGGCGGCGGCATGGGCGCGGGACGACCGGCCATGCGGCAGAGCGGAAGCGTTAACGTTGAGCGCGTTGAGCGCGTGGATTGACGGGGGCGCGTATGAGTGTAATTAAAATTGACGGGCTCACAAAGATATATAATCAAGGTATGATAGATGTGGCCGCTCTGCGCGGCGTTAACCTTGTGGTAGAGAAGAACGAATTTGTCGCCATAATGGGGCAGTCGGGATCAGGCAAATCTACTATGCTTAATATCCTGGGGTGCTTGGACCGACCCACCGATGGCAAGTACGAGTTGGAGGACGTCGATGTATCTCAACTGCGGGACGATAAACTTGCGGATATTCGCAACAGAATGATCGGCTTTGTATTTCAATCATTCAATCTGCTGCCTAAGTTGAGCGCGTATGAAAATGTCGAACTGCCGATGATCTACGCGGGAGTAGGCTCGGTCGCGCGGCGCAAAAGCGCAACAGAAGCGTTGGATAGGGTGGGGCTTGGCGATCGTATGCGCCATAAGCCCAATGAACTCTCCGGCGGGCAAAAGCAGCGCGTCGCCATTGCTCGCTCTCTTGTCAACAGCCCTAATATTATTTTGGCTGATGAACCGACAGGGAACCTAGACAGCGCGTCGGGAGACGAGATAATGCAGATTTTTCAAAGCCTTAACAAAGACGGCGCCACTATCGTAATGGTTACGCACGAGCAGGATATAGCCGCGTGCACGAAGCGCACAGTTACATTCCGCGACGGTTTGATAATAAAAGATGTGCCAGTGGAACAAAAATTACTGGGTGGTGTGGTATGAACGTTGCTGAGAGCGCCAGATCGTCCATAAAAAATGTATTTGCCAATAAAATGAGAGCCTTTTTGACCATGCTCGGTATAATTATCGGCATTGGCTCTGTAATAATGATAATGGCCATTGGGAGTGGCAGCCAGGCACAGATGAATTCGCAATTTGAAGAGATGGGATTGGGGCGCATTACCATCATGCTTGCCAGCTATGACCAAAGCATTACCGAGCAGGATTTTTTAACCGCCAAAGACTATGCTGCGCTCAAAGAGAATACGGATGTCAAGTACCTTTCCGCCAGTTTGAACTACTCGGCAGAAGTGAAATTATTGGACCCGAAAGAGACAAATCGCGCCTCGCTTACAGGCATATATGGTGAATATGAAGAGATTGCCAGCCCCGAAATATTATTTGGCCGCTACATTGTGGATAACGACATAGCGCTTAAGAGTAATGTTTGTGTCATAAACAACTCGACCGCCGTTAATGTTTTTGGAGTAGCGGACGATAGTGTTATAGGAAAACAGATACATGTACCCACCTATCGCGGCACGCAAAAATTTACGGTAGTGGGTGTGCTAGACAATCCCAACGCCGAAATGGAGTCCTACTTTTCTAACGAGGCGCAAGAGAGTATCTTCCTACCCATCACCACTCTGCAAAATTTGCTGGGCACAAAACGATTTGACACTATGCAAGCAGTCGTCGTCGATCCCAATAAATCAACGGAGGTAGCCACGGCGCTCACAAAGCGTTTGGATATTTTGCATGGCACAGAAGAGAAATATTACGCTCAAAACACCATGTCGCTCATGGATCAGATAAACGAAATGATGGGCATGATAACAGGCTTTATTAGCGCTGTCGCGGGTATATCATTAGTGGTTGGCGGCATAGGGGTTATGAATATTATGCTTGTTACGGTGACAGAGCGCACACGCGAAATAGGTGTGCGTAAATCCATTGGCGCGAAACGTCGCGATATACGTACACAGTTTTTGCTGGAAGCCATTATACTAACCGGCATCGGGGGGGTGCTGGGACTTATACTGGGCTATGCGGGGGGAATAGGTATTGGCAATCTTATCGGTGTGACGCCCATGATTACCGTACAATCCATACTGCTTGCCGTAGGCATTTCATGCGGCATAGGCATACTGTTTGGCGTGTACCCCGCTAACAAGGCGGCAAAACTTGATCCGATAGAAGCTTTGCGATACGAATGATTTTAAATTGCGTAGCTTGAAAATGATGTTGCGGGTAAATGCTGGAGGTGTGTTGATATGGAAAGCCATAAAGAAGCACACAAAAAGCGCGTTTTACTGGTAGAAGATGAGGCTAAACTTGCCAGATTCGTAGAATTGGAGCTGCAATACGAAGGTTATGATGTGGACGTTGTAAATGACGGGCGCGATGTTTTGGAAAAATTTGGCGATCATTATGACCTGGTATTGCTTGATCTCCTGCTACCTGGACTTAATGGAATGGAGATTATACGCCAAATAAGGAGAATTTCCAACGTGGCTGTCATAATTCTGACAGCCAAGGTAAATGTTCCCGACAAGGTTACGGGGCTTGACGCGGGCGCGGATGACTATATTACTAAGCCGTTTGCGATAGAAGAAGTGCTGGCGAGGATGCGCACCGCTTTCCGAAAGCGTGATAATAAAAATTTGGAAGGCGATAAGATCATCTACCTGCGTGATCTCACGGTAGACACGCTCATGCGCAGTGTGAAATGGAAGGATGATGAGATAGACCTTACAAAGACAGAATTTGAATTACTTTTATATCTTGTGAAAAATAAAAATGTAGTGCTCTCACGCGAACAGATACTCAACGCGGTATGGGGGTTTGACTATATGGGCGCGACAAATGTTGTGGATGTATATATCCGCTACTTGCGCACAAAGATAGACGACCGATTTAAGGTTAAGCTTATTTTCACTACTCGCGGCGTGGGCTATTATGCAAAAGAGTAGGCATATGAAAAGGCGCTTGCGCATTGGAACCAAAATATCTATTATGTACGGCGGTATGATTGCCGTTTTATTGGTTCTTGGCAGTGTTATTCTTTTTATTTACATCACTAACACCAACGCCCAAAGGTTAAAAAGAACCATGGAGATGTCAGTCAGCCAAATGAAGGATTACATAGAGGCCGGAGGACGTATCTCCCGCTCGGCGGTTGAACGCGTTTCACCAAACAGGTTCATATCTATGGCCGTTGCTGAGGTGTTGGAGGGTGTGCCTGTAAGAGAAGGCGCAACTTTCCCTTTTAATCCCGAAGATTTTAAAGATGCTTTCCGGCCCGGCGCCTCTATGGTGACGATCAATAATGTACGGTACATGGCCAGTGAAAAAAATGCGGTTTTTAATAGCCGCATATATATGATACGCGCATATAGCAACTATGAGCGCGAGATTGAATCCACAAAAATATTGGTGATAATTCTTGGTTTTGTAAACATTGTCGGGGTGGTGGTGGCTGTTTTTATAGGCCGCATAATGAGTAAGGTGACGCTTAACCCCATCTCAAGAATGATACAGACCGCGCAGCGCATAGGAGCGGAAGACCTTAGCGAACGCATAGAAGTGTCTGACCCTGATGATGAATTAAAACAACTGGCGCTGGCTTTTAACGATATGTTAAAACGATTGGAGGTTTCTTTTTGCCAACAGGCGCAGTTTGTCGCTGACGCGTCACATGAATTGCGAACGCCCATAGCTGTTATTAATGGCTACGCCAACTTGCTAAATCGCTGGGGAAAAGACGATCCCGCAGTGCTCCAGGAATCGTTGGACTGCATAATAGCACAGACAGAGCACATGAGCAACATGGCGAAAAAGATGTTGCTGCTTGCCAAAGAAGAACAGGCGGCGGTACAACACCTGCCTATTAACCTGAGCGAAATAGCTAATACTGTCGTCAAAGAAATGGAGCTATTCAAGAACAAATGGAATGTGCAGCTCAACTTTAGCGGTCGATGCATGATATTGGGCGACTATGACATGGTTAAGCAGCTGGTATGGATTTTGATGGATAACGCGGTAAAATATTCGCTCTCATACGAGGCGGGCATAGAGATAGACATTTTTGACAAAGACGATTCGATTTGCCTCGCGATAAAGGATCATGGCATAGGGATATCAAACGAGGATCTGCCATATATCTTTCAGCGTTTTTATCGCGCGGATAGGGCAAGAACCTCGACCAATCGAGGCGGCATAGGGCTTGGACTGTCCATCGCCAGCCGTATAATAAAACAGCATCACGCCAAGGTGATTGTTGACAGCATACCGCAAGTAGGTACGCAAATATATATCTATTTTCAAATACCGGGGGGCATTGATTATGACGATCATGAAAGCATTAAGAAAGATGACGGCTGTGAGCCTGGCGGCGATTATGCTCGTTCAGCCGATGATAGCGATGGCTGAAGAGAAGCTGACCGTAGATACCGCCCTGTCATGGGCGGTGTCTAATAGCAGCGATTTGCGCAATTTAACATCCAATGTTGACGACCTGGATAAAAGTATTGACCAAATGGAAGACGCGCTGGATTATACCAGCGATTACGCCGAAGTGCTAAAACTTGCGATTAATATCATGGAAAGCGAGCAGCAGATATTATTAATAGGCGGCAATGAAAGGGCTACTAAAGAGGGTTTGCGCATAGCGATCATTCAATTGTTCGCTTCTATTGTCGCGGCGGAAAACGGACTTGTTTTGTACGATCAAAATCTGGAGCTTATGGAACGCGAAATGAAAATAAGCGACGTTAAATACAGCCTTGGCATGGTAAGCAAACTGGAACACACTACGGCGGAGAACAATTTGAAAAAGAGCAGAGCGAACCGCGAGACGCAAAACGCGGCCATAAACGAGGCGTATGCCTCACTAAACAAGATGCTTAACCGCAGTTTTGTGAAATATTGGGACTTGGAGCTGGATTTACCTAAATACACCGAGGTAGCCAACAAAGCGTCCTCCTATTCCGGTTATGCCGAAACCATAAATACTAAAATAAAGCAAAAGCAATCGGCGCTGGATGTCGCGGAATATAAATTAAAAATGTATGATTCAGCCGTTAACACCGAAGAGGAAAAAGAGGATTTAGAAACGGCCGTAGAAAACGCCGAACTGGATTTGTATGACGCCAGGCGCGACTTGGAAAAAAATATACAAAGCTCATATAACGATATAAAAGATATAGAGACAAGGCATAGCACGGCTTTGCTGGCCCTCGAAGACTTGGAAAACCAAATGCCCGTAAAACAAAAGCAATTTGAGATAGGGCAAATAACCAGGTTAGAACTGGATAAGCTTATATATCAAATAGCCGCGCAAAAAGAAACTATCCGTAGCTTAGAAGTGGATCACGAAATAGCGGTAATAAAGATAAACAATCCCGTGAGCCTATAATCAAATTTGAGACAATTTGCGACAGATGAAGATAATTATTTTGGAAAGGTACAAGTCATGAAAAAGACATTGGCAGCAATTTTGATTTTAATTATGGCGCTGTGCGGCTGCGCCAGCGAAGATGTAAAAAATACCGAGTCGATTGTGACAGAGTCGACATTGACCGTTACGCCGACTTTAACGTTGGATTCGGATTTGACTTCAGGTGACAAGGTCGTTACCGATATGGCGGGGCGCGATGTGATGATCCCGCAAAAAATCGCGTCCGTCATACCTATGAACCCAGGAGATGCGGAGATATTATACGCCATTGGGGCGGGGGAAATGATCGCCGCGCGTGGAGAGTATGTTAATTATCCCGAAAAAGTTATGGATAAAATATCTGTGGGCACGGGGGCGAACACAAGCGTTGAGCAATTGATCGCCCTTGAACCGCAGGTTATAATAATGGATACTATGGCTCAAACGTCGGAGCAGGTAGATATGCTTACAAACGCTGGCATAGCAGTCGTTATAACCGATGCCGATACAATTGAGGAGGTTTACGAAGCGATAGCCCTGCTGGGCAAAGTGACCGGCAAAGAATCGGAAGCCGACGCCCTCACAACGGATATGAAGGCATCGTTTAGCGATGTACGAAACTCCGCCGAGGACAGAACCGCTGATGGCATGGCGGAGAGGTCTGTGTATTTCGAGGTGTCCCCGCTTGAATGGGGTTTATGGACGGCGGGCGGCAACACATTTATGGATGAGATAGCAACCATGTGCGGCCTTGTCAACGCCTTTGGCAATGTGGATGGTTGGGGCGAGCTATCAGAAGAACAGGTTATAAGCCGCAACCCGGACTACATAGTTACGATATCGATGGGTTACGAAGGTTATGACCCTGTGGAAGAAATAAGAGACCGTAATGGTTGGCAAGATATTAGCGCCGTAAAAGAAAATCACGTTATTAACCTTAGCTCTGACGAGTTGAGCCGCCCCGGCCCGCGACTGGCCGATGCGGCAAGCGCTTTGTATGATTATGTTAAAGGCGAATAGCAAATTCGTAACCCTTATAGCCCTCGCGTTTATGTTTGTCTTTTTGCTGTGCGTTTGTACGGGCAGCGTGTATATACACCCATCAAAAGCGTTGGGCGCGTTGTTCGGATTTCAAAAGCCAGGGGATAGTATGACGAACATAATAAAGAATGTGCGCGTGCCGCGGGTTATATGCGCTGCGCTCATCGGCGCGTCGCTATCCCTCTGCGGCGCTTCTATGCAGGGCATGCTGAAAAATCCTCTGGCCGACGGCTCTACAATGGGGGTTTCGTCAGCGGCGTCACTGGGCGCGGTGTTGGCCATAGCGCTAGGTATTAACACCAATGCCATAGTGTTTAACGCCACGACGGTGTTGGCCGTGGTTTTCGCGTTTGTGTACATGTTGATCATAATAGGTATAACATATAGGTTAGACCAGTTTTTATCTACCAACACCATTATTCTCATGGGCATTGTCTTTTCCACGTTTGCGAATAGTATGATCACGCTGATTATCGCGTTTGCGGACAGGCAGATAGCTGCCGTAACCTTTTGGCTTATGGGATCGATGCAGGGCAGAGACTATGGGGACGCCATGTTATTGGCGTGTGCGCTCATTGGCGCCAGCGTGTACATCCTAAGCCATTCGCGAGAGCTTAACGCCTTTGCCATAGGAGAAGACAATGCTCGCCACATCGGTGTGGACGTGAAAAGGATAAGGCTTGGCCTCATGATTTCCGTATCCATTCTCATGGGCGTGTGCGTGTCAGTGGGGGGCTCAATTGGGTTTGTGGGGCTTATGATTCCCCATATCGCGCGTATACTTACGGGTTCTAACCATCATACGCTGCTGCCGGTTTCGCTTGCGCTGGGGGCGATATTTCTCATGATTGCGGACTTGCTGTGCCGGGTCATTATTATTCCGTTGGAGATGCCTATAGGGGTGATAACATCTATAGCCGGATCCATAATGTTTGTTTATATATTCGTAAAGTTTAGAAAAGCATGATACTTGAGGCGAAAGATATAAGCGTTAGCCTGGGCGGGGCTAGCATACTGCGCGGCATTGACCTTGACGTTGGCGATAACCAATGGCTGGTGATAATAGGGCCTAACGGAGCGGGCAAAACTACCCTGCTTAATTGTATTGTTAAAGGTGTGACCTACACAGGACTCATAAAACTGAGCGGGGCGGATATTAAAACCCTAAAACCGCGCGAGTTGGCGCGTCGCGTTGGTTTTTTGGCCCAAATGAAGTTTATGGACTACTCCTTTACCGTAGAAGAGATTGTGCGCCTGGGTAGATATGCTCACGAAAAGCGCGGCATATTTGAATTTGGCGCGCAGAACACAGAAAGCCAAGCGACGGTTGACGACGCGCTTCGGCTAACGGGCTTAACCCATCTGAAGAACAGCAGCGCTCTAACGCTTTCCGGCGGCGAATTACAGCGAATGTTTTTGGCGCAAGTCTTGGCGCAAGCCCCTAATTTGCTGCTGCTGGACGAACTCTCCAACCATTTGGATTTGATATATCAAAAAAGAATATTTTCGTTGGTGCGGGAATGGGTGCGCTCGCCCGGGCGCGCGGTGATATCCGTATCACATGATCTGGGCGTGGCCAAATATTACGCGGACGACGCGATATTGCTAAACCGGGGGGAATTGATTGCAAGGGGTATGGGCGATGTGTTTGACGCAAAAACGCTAAGCCTGGCATATGGCATGGATGTGCGCGCGTGGATAAAAAAACTTTACGAAACGTGGGTGTAGGGGTATGGGGGAGCGTAGGCTTGCCCATACCGCGCGCACTTGGTGTGGAGCGGCATCGCTAAAGCTGCTGCCGCCCATCAAATATCTTGCCATGTTCTGTTCCACTGCTTGGAGTTTACACAGAATCTGAGATAGACCAACACCACTCATCTGGGCTTATTAATGCATATATATCAAACCCTATATTCACTTCAATGGCATTAGCAAGGCTAATCTGCCTTGATGACAGAACTACTCGTGGCGAGCCATTATCGCGTATGTTTATACAGACAACAATATGCCATTCTGCTTTTAAAGCTATATATAGCTCTTTTAGTGTATCGCAATTTTGTTCTATAAAGTCAAAGATCGGGTCCAAATGAGTACTTGTATCTAATGA
>JAISGK010000064.1 GCA_031263155.1 Clostridiales bacterium | reverse complement strand
GGAAGATTTTGTTTTGATAAAAATGGATATAATGACTGTTGTTTGCGATAGCTTTCAATTATATCTGCTTGCGTTGCGTATTTACTATCTTTTCTTGCGCGAAGCAACACAAAGTGGTCGTCATTTAAAGTCTTATAAAAAAATGGCTCACTATGCGCACTTGGAAAACTCCCCTCATCCTTTTTTTCAATACGCTCGTTTTTTATGGCGTCTATAATTTCATCTTTTATGCTTTTGTTCACGACAAAACATCCCCTTCGCTGGTATAAATGACGATTGACGAGTTGCTTTCCGGCGTCATGCCGGAGCGCGACACGACGTATGACAGGGCGGTCGGCTTCCTCAAAAAGGAACCCGCAGACGGAGAGAAGCCAGCCGCCTACGGCTACCGTATTCCAGCGCGCTTTGTTCATATATCAGCGCAGACCTCGAAGGTTGTTTTTATTATACGCTCCAGAATCTTCTCGTCAATCTATAGTCCGATTATGCCGTTATCAATAGCGGATTCGAAAATTTCTTCTTCTCCATAAATTCTACAAATCTTAGCGGTATACTTTGTAGCATAAGAACGGAGGGATGGTACCTGATGGACGGCGCGATAAAGAAAAAAAGGCTCTATATCGACGGCATGACCTGTGTAAGCTGTCAGGAGCGCATCGAAAAGAGGTTACGCAACACACGCGGAATAATAAGCGCGAATGTAAGCTACAATTCTGGAGTGGCCTACGTGGCCTATGATAGAGGTGTGATCTCGCTTGGAGAAATTTCAAACATTATTGAGTGTCTTGACTATAGGGTAATCAGGGGGCGCGCAAAGAAGAACCGCAGCGATCGCACAATCGGGTTGCTGGTTATTATTGTCGCCTTGTTTATGATAATGCAACATTTTGGAATTCTTAACCTGCTTGCCCCAAGTCGGCTTGCCGACACCCAAATGGGCTATGGCATGTTATTTGTCATGGGGCTTATAACATCTGTTCACTGTGTCGCCATGTGTGGAGGGATTAACCTTTCACAATGCATACAGCAGGGCGGCGCGCGCAGCAACAGCCGAAATGACGCGCTGCGCCCGTCATTCCTGTACAACCTCGGGCGCGTCGTTTCGTATACGGCGGTCGGATTCGTCGTCGGGGCGCTGGGTTCTGTTATAACGTTCTCAAACGTGTTTCAAGGGGTTTTAAAACTAATGGCGGGTGTGTTTATGGTTATTATGGGCGTGAATATGATGGGCATGTTCCCTTCGCTCCGCAAATTCACTCCACGTATGCCCAAGAGGTTTGCCCGTAAAATTAACGAAGAAAAAGACAAGCAGAACAGTCCCCTTATAATCGGTCTGCTTAACGGGCTTATGCCGTGCGGCCCATTGCAGGCAATGCAAATTTACGCGCTGTCAACAGGTAACGCGTTTGCCGGGGCGTTTTCGATGTTTGTGTTCTCTATTGGCACAGTACCGCTTATGTTTGGCTTGGGGGCGTTTTCGACTATTTTGAGCGGCAGGTTTAAGAAAAAAGTAATGGCGGTCGGCGCGATTCTTGTGGTCGTGATGGGATTGTCAATGCTCTCGCAGGGATGGAGCCTCTCGGGCATTAGGCTTTCGAGGGCTGTTCCGAACAGCGGCGCGGCGCAGACAAACGCTTTATCCGAAGATAAAGTATCTGAAGAACAATCAAAAGATCAGCAAAGTCAATCCGAAGATCAAATCCACGTTGTTGACGGTGTACAGCTTGTAAACAGTACTTTGACTTCTGGCAAATACCCTACTATAACGGTTCAATCGGGTACCCCTGTAAAGTGGGTAATCGACGCGCCGAAGGGCAGTGTAAACGGCTGCAATGGTAGAATGTACATCAGCGAATACGATATTGAATATTCCTTTACAGAAGGCGAGAACGTAATAGAATTCACGCCGACAGAGGCAAAAACAGTAAAGTACATCTGTTGGATGGGAATGATAAGTGGTACAATAAATGTAGTTCCACCAAAAAGCGAGAATCCCGTATAGCATAGCTGCGGCATAAATCCGATCATGGATGAGGAGAATTTGTGAAATGGCGCAAAACATGAAACAGCAAGGCAAGGCCGCAAAAGTTACTGCCAGCCTTAAATGGAAACCCATAATATCGATAGCCATCGTGTGTGTTGCGGCCATAGTCGCGATTGCGGTAATACTTAATCAAAAACCGGCGGAGTCGCAGCCCGGAACAGCGGCGGTAAGCGCGGTTAAAGATGCGGGTATAGTGATACCCGTTGGCGATATTTCTGAAAAGGCAACTTTCTACCCGGCCGAAATAGACGGAACAAGTTTGGAAGTTATCGCGGTTAAAGCCTCCGACGGCACAACGCGCATAGCGTTTAACACCTGCCAGGTTTGCTATAGTTCGGGCAGAGGTTACTATGAGCAGGACGGCGGTGTGCTTGTTTGCCAAAATTGCGGCAACCGGTTCGCGACGGATCAGGTTGGAATTAAATCGGGGGGATGTAATCCTTGGCCTATTTTTGAAGAAAACATAGTTTTGGCCGATGGGAATATCACAATACCATACGATTTTTTGAAAGAGTCCAAACAGATATTCGCCAACTGGAAGCTCTAGTGTTTACAATAGGGGGTAATTAAATGGAGAGCAATGTATTGAGTATTCGCGGGATGACCTGCGCCGCTTGCGCCCAAAGGATAGAGAGAACGGTGCGCAAACTGGCGGGCATAGGAGAGGCGAATGTAAATCTCGCGAGCGAAAAGTTGTTTGTAAAATACGACGCGACCGCGCTCAAACTCCACACGATAAAAGAGGCTGTTAGCAAAATAGGTTACGAAGTTGTTGATAAGACGGACTGCCAGAGCGCGACTATACCAATAGGCGGAATGACCTGCGCCGCTTGTGCCCAGCGCATCGAAAGGGCGATCCGTAAACTTGACGGGATAGAGAGCGTATCGGTTAATCTCGCGACAGAAAAGGCCACAGTTACATACAAACCGTCAGAAGTAAGGCTTTCCGCTATACGGGAGGCTATTGAAAAGGCTGGATACAAAGCCCTTGAAATAAACAGTGCCGACGCCGTAGACGAGGACAGGGCAAGGAAACAGCGCGAAATAAAAACGCTATGGACAAAGTTTATTATCGCGGCTGTGTTCTCATTGCCGCTCTTATACATTGCGATGGCGCCGATGATCAAGGTTGTGCGGCTCCCGTTTCCGGCAGCTCTTGACCCTATGCAGTATTCGCTTGTCTACGCGCTTGTGGAGTTGTTGCTGGTGTTGCCCGTAATAGGGGTTGGTTATCGTTTCTATACGGTGGGATTCAAGGCTTTGATTCAGCGCAGCCCCAATATGGATTCGCTTATTGCGATAGGCACCACTGCGGCGGTGCTGTACAGTATATATAACACCTTTCAGATCGCGAGCGGCAATTTTTTGGCGGTTGAGTCCTTGTACTTTGAAAGCGCCGGTGTGATCATTACGCTAATACTGCTTGGAAAATCGCTAGAGGCAGTGTCTAAGGGGCGCACCAGCGAGGCAATTAAAAAATTGATGGGGCTTGCGCCAAAAACGGCTATTGTCTTACAAGATGGCGGCGAAAAGGAAATACCGATAGAAGAGGTTGAGATTGGCGACATTATCGTCGTGAAGCCGGGCGCGAAGATACCCGTTGACGGAACGGTTACAGACGGTCACACGGCGATTGACGAGAGTATGCTGACGGGCGAGAGTATGCCTGTGGACAAGAAAACGGGCGACGCGGTTTACGCGGCCTCGCTCAATACGACAGGCGTCGTTCAGTTTCGAGCGGAAAAAATCGGAAGCGACACCGTACTGTCACAGATAATAAAGCTCGTAGAAGACGCGCAGGGGAGTAAGGCCCCCATAGCCGCCATGGCCGACAAGGTTTCCGGCGTGTTTGTGCCGGTAGTGTGCGCAATCGCTTTGTTGGCGGGCATCGCCTGGTTTATCGGTACGGGCGGGGATCTGAGGTTTGCGCTAACCATATTTATTTCTGTGCTCGTTATCGCGTGCCCCTGCGCTCTTGGGCTTGCCACTCCTACCGCGATAATGGTCGGAACGGGTAAGGGCGCGGAAAACGGCATACTGATTAAAGGCGGCGAGGCGCTCGAAACCGCGCATAAAATCAACACAATCGTGTTTGATAAAACAGGTACCATTACAGAGGGCAAGCCGGCGGTCACCGATGTTTTAACAGCGGACGGCACAGACGCGGATAGATTATTGCAACTCACGGCTTCGGCGGAGAATGGTTCGGAACACCCGCTTGGACAGGCAATAGTTGCGGGGGCGCGGGCCAAGGGCGTGGAACTGCTAAAGGCGGACAGCTTTGACTCGATAACCGGACGCGGCATTGAGGCGCGGATCGACGGACATTCAGTGCTTGCCGGAAACCGCAAGCTGATGACAGAGCGCGAAATCTCACTCGCGGCCCTTGAAGAAGAGTCAGATAAACTGGCGAGCGACGGCAAGACGCCGATGTACATTGCCGTTGATGGCGATTTGGCCGGTATTGTCGCAGTAGCGGACACAATGAAACCCTCCAGCCAAGCGGCTATAGAAAGTCTGCACCAAATGGGCATTGAGGTCGCGATGATAACGGGCGACAATAAAAAGACGGCGGCCTCTATCGCCGCGCAAGTCGGGATAGATAAAGTGTTGGCGGAAGTATTGCCGCAAGATAAATCAAACGAGGTTAAGAATTTGCAGACAGAGGGGCGCAAGGTCGCCATGGTTGGCGATGGGATCAACGACGCGCCCGCGCTTGCCGTTGCCGACATAGGGATCGCCATTGGTTCCGGGACAGATGTGGCGATGGAGAGCGCGGATATCGTGCTTATGCGCTCTGATTTAATGGATGTTCCGACAGCGATTAATCTCAGCAAACAGACGATACGTAATATAAAGCAAAACCTGTTTTGGGCGTTCGGTTACAATGTCATTGGTATCCCTATCGCGGCGGGCGTACTCCATTTGTTTGGCGGGCCATTGCTCAACCCGATTTTCGCGGCGGCGGCGATGAGTCTGTCAAGCGTGTCGGTACTCACAAACGCCCTGCGGCTTAAACGCTTTAAAGCGACTACGAGAAAGGCATAGGTGAACATATTGAAAAGGTTAATTGTGGTAATGCTGGCGGCGGCGACGCTGGCGGGTTGTTCGTCGCTGGACGTGGTAGGGAAGCAATCAGTGACCTCGTTCGACACTATTCTAAAGACAATACCCGATCAAGTTGAGACTGACGAAATGAACGGCGGCTTCGCGCTGGCTGCGCCAGACGGGACGGTGCGTTTTATTTGGAGTCAAGACTATAGCAAAAGCCCACTGCACGATGTTATGCTTGAGCTTGAAGCCAAGCCGTTTGTTGACGCGGGGCTCGACACAGGCAAACTGCCAGACAATTACGCCGCCTATGAGGGTATGCTTATGGTAGGTACGAAACTTGGAAACGACCAGCTTGAATACGGCGGAGAACCCACGGCGCTGGCAGCCTATGAACAGATTGTGAAAAAATACCGCCAGAGTATTAACTACCATACCTCGCTTGATCATTATGGCGTGCTGCTTGGCGACGGCAATATGTTCGAATGGGCAAGAGATTTTGGCACTAATTCCGCCACGGGCGAGATACAGGATAAGGATATTGTGTTCGCTCTTAACCCCGATCCGTTGATAGCGGCGGGGGTTGATCCCGAAAAGGTAAACGGTTGGGCCTACACGCAAGTGTCGACCGACGACGGCGATGTATGGAAGTTTCTTAAACCCTTTAACGTGCAATAAAAAGTATGCTATAATGCTGGTACTAAATAGGGAGGAATAAAAAAATGGCAAAGCAAGCTATAACCCTGAAAGTGGGCGGAATGTCCTGCGAACACTGCGTTAAGGCGATAACTAAAGCGGTAGGCGCAATAGAGGGCGTATCGAGCGTAAAGGTTAACCTTGGTAAAGGCGAGGCCGCCATTAAATACGATGAGAGCAGGGCCGCGCTAGACGCCATCAAAGAGGCCATTATAGAAGAAGGCTATGAAGTGACAGCTTAACAGTGATGAACAAGACGAAGAACGTGCTGATAGTTGATGACGAACCCAAGATTTTGGAAGTACTTAGCGCGCTTTTTAAGAGTAAAGGTTTTTACGTCTTTCAGGCTGAAACGGGTAAGCAGGCGTTAGCGATTATGAGCGAACAAAATATCGCGCTTGTCGTGCTTGACTTAATGCTTCCCGACATTATGGGCGAGGAGGTCTGCTCCGCCATTCGCAGAACCTCCCGCGTACCGATTATTATGCTCACGGCGAAATCTGAGGAAGAAGATTTAATTGAAGGATTCGCCAGGGGCGCGGATGATTATGTCACAAAGCCATTTAGCCTGAAAGAACTATTTGCCCGCGCGGAGGCGCTGCTGCGCAGAAGCGGAGGCGACCTTATCCCGCTGTCCGTTCGCAACTCATTCAAGGACGGCGACTTGGTTGTTGACTTTGAGAGAAATGTCTTTCAAAAGGCTGGCAGCCCCGTCAGCCTAACGCCAAACGAGGCGCGCATACTGTCCGCGCTCATTAAATACCCCGGCAAAGTATTTACCCGCGAAGAATTAATTGCCATCGCCCTTAGCGATGGGTTTGACGGTTTTGATCGGGCTGTTGACAGTCATATCAAAAACCTGCGGCAAAAAATAGAGGATAATCCAAAGGCCCCTGTATATGTGTTGACCGTACATGGAACAGGATACAAATTCGGGGTTAAGTAATGTTAAATACTTTACGCGGGCAAATGACACTGACCATTCTGGCCGTACTACTGCTCACTGTCGCGCTGATTGGCTGCTTTTCATACTGGTATATAACCCACACGTTTGAAAACTACATTTCACGCCAGGGACGGGAGCGAAGCGAGAGCATAGTTGTAGATCTTGAGAATCGTTACGAGACCGCGTCGGGCGGGTGGAGCGCGGATTTTTTGCATATGTTGGGGATGTACTCGCTGTACGACGGCTACATTTTGCGCGTCACCGACGTGGGCGGAAAGGTTATTTGGGACGCGGAGAACCACGATATGGCTCTTTGCGGGCAGATTATGGGCGAGATATCCGCGAGAATGGGCGACAAGAGCGGCGGCTTTGAAAAGCACAACTATAAAATTATGTACGACGGTCAACTTGTCGGGGCAGCGTCGATAACATATTACGGGCCGTTCTTCTATACGGAGAACGACTATCTTTTTATCAAAACCCTTAATGGCGCAACGATTGTAATAAGCCTTTTATCTGTAGTTTTGGCGTTTATTGTAGGGAACTTGCTTGCCCGCCGCATATCGGGGCCTGTTACCAGCACGGCTAACGCCGCCGGGCAGATCGCCCATGGCAATTATAACGTCGCCTTTGAGAACACCTCGAATATTCAGGAGCTTAAAGAAATGGTATCGGCGGTTACAGAACTTGTGATCTCCCTGCGTGAGCAGGAGAACCTGCGTAAACGCCTTACCTCTGACGTGGCGCACGAACTCCGAACACCGCTTGCCGCAGTCGCTTCCCATTTGGAGGCGATGATAGACGGCGTTTGGGAACCCACGCCTGACAGGTTGGAAAGTTGCCGCGAAGAGGTAGTACGTATTGCCTCGCTGGTAAAAGACTTGCAGCAGCTTGCCAGAATCGACAGCGAAAATCTGAAACTGGACAAAACGGGAACAGACTTACGCGAGCTTACCCAATCTGTAGCGCGCACATTTGAGGCTGTGTCGGTTAAGAAAGACCTATCCGTATCGGTTGATGGAACATCAAGCGTAGTTAGGGCAGACAAAGACCGATTAAGTCAGGTTATAACCAATCTCATATCCAACGCCATTAAGTACACCCCAGAGCACGGCAGCATTTCGGCTACTATTACCGACACGGAAAACGCCGGTATTATAAAGATTTGTGATAACGGAATTGGCATCGCGCCAGAGGAGCTTCCGTTTATATTCGAAAGGTTTTATCGCACCGACAAATCCCGCGACAGGAAAACGGGCGGAGCGGGGGTAGGACTAACAATAGCCAAATCTATTGTCGAGGCTCATGGCGGCACGATTGACGTTAGCAGCAAACTGGGCGCGGGCAGTCAATTTGTTGTGACACTGCCCAAGGTTTAGCGCAGGGCCCATAAAGAAGCATATATTCATTATCGTCTCGGCCCGGACGGACTGCGTTTGACAATCTCTGCCCGTTCCCAACGGGCGTATATCCCGCAGGGCAGTATCAGCCCGTTAGCGCATTTGATACCCAACTCTCCAGAGGTCACGCCTTTTTTAAGCGCCACGCGCAAAATATTCTCAACAACTATGGACGAAAACCCGGTTGTGTACGCGTTTATGAGAAAGAACCTCGCATTCGTAGACAGCAGTTGCGCACACGAGCGCACGAGTTCATGCAGTCTGTCTTCTATCTTCCACACCTCGCCGCCGGGGCCGCGCCCGTATGACGGCGGATCCATTATTATCGCGTCGTAGCGGTTGCCACGCCGCTGCTCGCGCTGCACAAACTTTAACACGTCGTCGGTTATAAAACGGATGTTGGAAAGTCCGTTTAACGCGGCGTTTTCTTTTGCCCACATATTCATGCCCTTTGCCGCGTCCACGTGGGTGACACTCGCTCCTGTTTTCGCGGCGGCTATGGTTGCGCCCCCTGTGTAGCCAAATAGGTTGAGAATCTTAATACCCGGCTCCGCGTTACGCATAATCCAATCCCAGTTTGCGGCCTGCTCGGGAAACAGCCCCATATGCTTAAAGTCTGTGGGGCGTATAATGAATTTTAACGAGCGCCAGGTAATAGTCCAGCGCTCGGGGGTCGTTTTTATTCGTTCCCAACTCCCGCCCCCTTGAATACTGCGATGATATCGTAAATGGCAATCCCATTTTACCTTGCCAGATGTATCAGGCCATATAATCTGAGGATCGGGGCGGGCGACGACCACATTACCCCATCGTTCCAATTTCTCTCCGCTCGCCATGTCAAGCAGGGCATAGTCTTTCCAGCCGTCAGGCAATATCAGCACCGAAATATAATCCTTTCGCGTTGTGTTAATGGCTAACCAATTTTGGGTATTGTATATCAAAATCGCGCGCAAAGCAAGTTTGGTCCATATCATTTGTCGCGCCGCCTTGCAACACCCATATAATTATCGTATACTGGGCTTGAATTTATTATTATGGTAAAGAGGAGGCGCTATATTTTGGTGAAGGCGTTAAAACAGCGCAAGCAGGTAGACAACAATTTCAAATGGCGCGTTAATGACCTGGTGGCAAACGATGAATTGTGGAAACAGGATCACGAGGAGATTAAAGGTGAGATAACCGCGTTTGTCAAATTGAAAGAGGATTTTACATCCAGCGCGAGCAACTTGCTTAAGGTGCTTAATGAACGAAGCAGACTGGGGCAAAAGCTGGAAACGCTGCTAGTGTACGCTATCATGAAGTTTCACGAAGATCAGACCAACGCAACCTATCAGGGGCTTCAGGAACAGGCAAAGCAAACCGCAGTAAAATTACAAAGCGTGGTGTCGTTTATCGAGCCGGCGCTGTTGAGCATGGACGAAGTTACGCTCAACGCGTACATTGATGAAGAAGAGGGATTAAAACTCTATCGCCACTATTTTGAAGATCTGTTGCGCCAAAAGGAGCACATTCTTTCGCCCGAAATGGAAGAGATGCTCGCGGAGGCGCACGAGATAGGCAGCGCGGCCTCGGACATTTATGACATGATAGCTGACGCGGATATGAAATTTGGAGAAGTGAAAGATGAAAACGGCGAGACTGTAGAGCTTACGCACGGTCGCTATAGCAGGCTGATAGAATCAAAAAATCGGGATGTACGCAAGCAAGCGTTCAAAACTATGTACGACGCGTACATTAAACAAAAAAATACCATCGCGGCGGCGTATAACGCGAGTGTAAAGGCGGACATTTTTTTCAGCAGCCAGCGCAAATATGGGAGCGCCCAAGAAGCCGCGCTAAGTGGGTATAACATTCCCATCGAAGTGTACACCAATCTTATAGAGGCGGTACATGAAGCGCTGCCCGCCATGCACCGCTATGTGCGTTTGCGCAAAAAGGCATTGGGCGTGGACGAATTGCATATGTACGATGTATATACCCCGATAATAGCTGCTGCTGACACCAAGTGCGACTACGACAAGGCGAAAGATACAGTGCTTAAAGCCCTTGCCGTGCTGGGTGACGACTATGTAACCAAAGTTCGCGAAGCCTACAATTCTGGTTGGATAGACGTTTACGAAAACGAGGGCAAGCACAGCGGGGCATATTCTTGGGGCGCGTACGGCGCGCATCCTTTTGTGCTACTCAATTACGAGGATAAAATAGCTGACATGTTTACTTTGGCACATGAGCTGGGCCACGCGATGCATTCCTATTATACATGGAGTACGCAACCATATCTTTATGGCGACTATACTATTTTTTTAGCCGAAGTGGCGTCAACAGTCAACGAAACGCTGCTGATGAATTATCTGCGAAAAACGGTTGACGACAAGACAATGAGTTTATACCTGATCAACTACTTTTTAGATCAATTTAAAGGAACGCTGATAAGGCAAACGATGTTTGCCGAATTTGAGATGCTTACGCACAAAATGGCCGAAGAAGGCCAACCGCTTACGACCGAGTCATTGAGCGTGTTGTATAAGCGCCTTACCGCGCTTTATTTTGGTGATGGTATAGTAATTGACGACGAGATATCATTTGAGTGGTCGCGCATACCGCATTTTTACTCGGCGTTTTATGTATATCAATACTCTACCGGATTTTCGGCGGCGGTGGCGTTTGCCCGCGCCATAGAAAAAGACCCGTCGGCTGTGGAAAAATACAAGCAGTTTTTAAAATCTGGCAGTAGCGACTACTCCATCAATATATTAAAAAAGGCGGGCGTAGATATGTCCAGGCCCGAACCCGTGCGCGAAGCGCTAAAACTGTTTGAAGAACTTGTGGGAGATATGGAACGGTTGTTGGCATAACTTGCCGCAGCTTATTATTTGCGGGATGAACGGATAGTCCATAGGGGTGAACTACCCGTTCACCCCTGTACCTTCATCATCGGTTCATATATCCTTTTAATTCGCATCCATTAGTTGTGGATATTCGCTTCGGCGATCATCTCATTATATTTGTCCAAAAAAAATTTCTTCTTGCCGTTATGAATTTCGTACAGATGTTTCATGCCCATTGCGCCGTATTGCTTCACAATACCGTTAAAGTTTTCATAGCCGTCTACATCAACGGTAAGCCGCTGACCTTCGCATGCATGATAAACGACTGATTTATAGGTCATTTTGGGCATCCACTTTAGTTGCGTTCCCAGATAATAATAGTAGCTGAGCAACAGACTGTCGTCTTCACAAAAATGTTTGGCCGTCATAAAATTTGTATCGTAGCCGCCCATAGCTTTAAGAATTTCGGCTTTGTGTATGCAGGGGTGCCCGAACCCTGTTACAATGCCGTCAAAGCGTACCTGCGCCAGGGTTTGCTCCATCTGTTCAAGATTTTGAGGCATTTCGACAAGCCTTTTGTTAAGGTGCGCCAGGATGCCGTATTTATTGATAAAGCCGCATGACATAACGGGCTCGCGGGTTGTTTGCAGCAATTCTACCAGTGGCAGTTCCCAATCTTGCGAAAAAAGCATATCCAAATGCAGCTCGCTGATGTATCCCATTTCGGGCATGGTTTCCCATATATACTCAAAACAACGCTGTCTGCCCCGCACAATACCAACGTTGCTTGCGTCTCCTATAATAAACCAGTTCAAATCGTACTGCGACAAATAGTCTTGCAGTTCGCTGTTTGTGTAAAACCCTTGATTATACACCACAACATTTTTATACGCGCTTTTTTGCAGAGATTTTAGACATGAGCCCGCAAGGCCCAGGTCTTCCGCCGAATGCTCCTTGCGCAGCATAAACAGCAATGTGTGCGCTACTCCCGGCGACGTATTGTTGATATACGTTTCATTGCTCATAAAACATGCTCCTCGCGTGAAACTTTATATGCCTATACTATGAGCATGTTCATATGTATGTGTGTGTGAATGTATCAGATTTACTTTTTTTTGACTTGCACCCTTTTTATGGTATATAGTGGAGTTGATAACATCATGGCAGACAGCGCGAGACAATGCCGCAGCGTGTAAGCGCGCTTTTGCGACTATAATGCATAAATGCATAATGCGAAAGGAAGGATATCATGGCAAAACCAATTTTGGCCATATTGGCCGCTGGTATGGGTTCGCGTTACGGAGGTCTTAAGCAGATAGACCCCGTGGATAACGAGGGGCACCTTATTATAGATTTTTCTATGTACGACGCGAAACTCGCGGGCTTTGAAAAGGTTGTATGTATCATAAAACCGGAGATAGAAGAGGTGTTTGTAGAGCGCGTGGGCAATCGTGTTGGAAAACACATGGATATAAAATACGCGATGCAATTGCCAGACACAATCCCACCAAAATTTAAAATACCAGAGGGACGCGTTAAACCTTGGGGAACGGCGCACGCCACGTTGGCCGCTAAGGAATTTATCGACGCGCCGTTTTGTGTAATTAACGCCGATGATTTTTATGGACGCAATTCATTCAAACAGATCTTTAATTTTTTGAGTAACGACTGCGCTCCGGGGCGCCATGCTCTGGTAAGCTATCAATTGGAAAACACATTGACCGATTACGGGCATGTAGCGCGTGGCGTATGCAAAACAGAGGGCAAACGGCTAGTATCTATCACGGAGCGCACGCGCTTGGAAAAACGCCTGGGCGGCGCGGAGTTTACGGAAGACGACGGCAAAACATGGGAGTTTGTGCCTAATGGCACACCTGTCAGCATGAATTTTTGGGGCTTCAACCAGGATATATTAAGCGAGTTTGAGGAGCGCTTTCCTATCTTTTTGGGGGATAATTTGCCGACTAACCCGCTAAAGTGCGAATATCTGCTGCCCAGTGTCGTTAATGAACTGCTGAAAGAAAATGCCGCCACATTTGACGCCATCCCTACTACCGAAAAATGGTATGGAATAACGTACAAAGAAGATATGCCCCACATTAAAGCCGCCATTGCCGCGCTTAAAGAAAGCGGGAAATATCCGCCGCGTTTGTGGGTAAACTAGCGACAAGCGCCAGGGTTGTTCGCTGAGGATTTAAACATGGAAAAGAGCAATCATCTTGATTGCCCTTTTCCATAAAGAATTACATCTAAAGAATCAAATCTATCTTCCCACCATGCTGTCGGCATACTCTACACCAAGTCCGTATGCTCCGCCATGCTCTTCAACGATAGACATTACGCCGTCATAAGTAGTCTTGTCATTCCAATCGCGCTGCCATTCTAGCATCGTTTGCTGCCATGTCATAGGAATGACGCCCGCCTGAATCATTCGGCTCATGGCGGCCTCATGCGCCTGAGAGCTTGCCCCGGCGCAAGCGTCGCTCACGACATACACAGTATAGCCGTCCTGCTTCATACAGAGGGCGGGGAAGGTTACGCAGGCTTCTGTCCAAAGGCCGGAAAGCAGAATTTTCTTTTTGCCTGTGCTCATTATGGCCTCTTTAAATCTCGTGTCCTCCCACGCGTTAATGGAGGTGCGGTCTATAGGCGCGGTCTGGGGATACACAGATTGTATCTTGGCCGCCAAAGGCCCGGAGAAATCGGTCGCGGTGACTGTCGTCAGTATGCATGGCACGTTAAACAGTCTCGCCGCTTTTACCAGTCCAAGCACATTATTTTCTACATAGCTCCGGCCTGAGCTCTCTACTCCAAAATACATCTGCGGCTGATGATCTATCACCGCGACGACGCATTGAGAGGGATCGAGCAGGGATTCTTGATAGTTTCGCATAATATATTTCTCCTTTTAACAACTAAGCAACTACAGTATTTAGATTTCCCATAGCGGTTAAACTTATTCATTGGATGCTGGATGTCCACGCGCTATAATAAAGATTTTTTTGTAACGCGTGTAAACCGCGACTATGGTATAATACTAAAAAGTACAGGAGCAAGGGGGAATAGGATGGATATGATCACGCTTAACCACATAAAAAAAATCTATCGCATGGGGCAGGAGAGGATCACCGCCCTTAAGGATATAACATTGAATTTTGAGAAAGCTAAGATATACTGTTTGCTGGGTACATCCGGTTCGGGCAAATCGACGCTTCTAAACCTTATCGCCGGCTTGGAAAAACCCAGCGGCGGTGAAATCATATTTAACGGCAAGCATATAGAAACTATGTCCGAAAAGCAGTTGGCACTGTTCCGCCAGCTGTATGTAGGTTTTGTATTTCAGTCGTACAACCTGCTTCCGACGCTTACCGCCTTGGAGAATGTGACTTTACCGCTTATTTTTCGTCGTGTGCCAACCAAAATTCGCAAGAAAAAGGCTATGGAAATGCTTAAAGCGGTAGGGTTGGAGAATAGAGCTAACCACAAACCGTCGGAAATGTCTGGTGGGCAGCAGCAGCGTGTGAGCATAGCGCGCGCGTTTATAAACGAGCCGCAGGCTGTGTTTGCCGACGAGCCGACGGGTAATCTTGACACAAAAACTACGTTCGAAATGATGGACCTGATAACGGGCATTGCGCGAAACCGCAGCCAAACACTAATAATAGTTACCCATGACACAGAAATAGCCGACTGCGCCGACGTGGTTATACATATTCGCGACGGAGAAGTTGAATCTATAGAAAATAATAGAAAATAATGTCAAGGAAGGGATTTAATTTGAAAAAGAAATATTGTATAATATTGGCGTGTTTGATCATTTTTATGTCTTTTGGATTCACCGCTTCCGTAGCCGCGGCCGAAAACGACGGCAGGCTCAATGACTTGGAGAGATCGGTCGAGATGATAATCGACGCGATTAATAATATGGATACCGCGCCGGCGCTGGAGCCGACTTACGATCCCACTCCTACTCCAAGGCCCGTAGCGCCCAAAGTTAAGCTCGTGGGCCCCCAAACGGCACAGGTTAACGCGGGGCAAACCCTTGACATTGTTATTACCGTTCGCAATGTGGGTGTCGGCGGCGCGGGTTCTGTCCTCGCCAGTATAGTTGCGCCCACCGACGCGGGGTTATCATTGTCGTTTGTTGATTCCACCAACAATCTTGGCACGATCAACGAAAACGCTGAGAAGACCATGCGATTGCGTATAGCCGCTGACGGTGACGCCAAACCCGGCAACTACAACGTAGAGCTGAAATACTCCTACCGTGACGCCAACGCCGTTAATAGCGATGAGTCTGACACTATCACTATAAGGATAGTCAATGCCGGGTATTCGTCCGCTCTTATGCTGTCTGATTTTAAGTCCCAAGGCGACATCGCGCCCGGCTCGTCATTTGACCTTGGCGCGCGTCTTATTAACACGGGCATGGCGGTTTACTCCGGCTTGCAAATAGCTATAGAAGGGCTGGAGCCGGATAAGTTGAGCCTCACCGGCGAAGGCAGCTTCTTTAAAGCCAGTGTGCCCGGCAGGTACGAAGAAAATCTTAATTATAAGATTTTCGTTTCCAAAAAAGTTGCAACGGGTACATACCCGCTTACCTTTAAGCTGACCGCCAAGGCAAGCGACGGCACAGAGGTCGCGTCGTCTTTTGTCTACTACGTTAATGTAAACGCGGGTGATATTTTAGCCGCCGACCCAGCTAACGTAGAGATTACGCGCCTTACATCGCCCGAGGGGTCGTATCGCCCCGGAATGACATTTAGTGTAGAGATGACCATCAAAAACAATGGCGCGGCAACGGCTAAAAGCGTAAAGCTCGTTGCGGAAGGCACGGAGGCTATCGTGCCCATGAGCGCGAATACCCGAATTTTTAACAGTATACCAGCAGGGGAAAGCAGAGACATAACGTTTACATTTGCGGCGACGGCGGAGGCCAAGAGCCAAAACTACGCCATACAGTTTAGCGTAACGTATCAAACAGGCGAAGAAGGCGAAGATGGTGACGTCACGCAGACGGTCGAACAATATGCCGGCGTTACCATAGACAATCCGCCCGTGCCGACAGAAACCCCCGTGCCGCCCGTAGAATCTGAGAAGATTAGCAAGCCCAAGATCATTGTTCAAGAATACAAAACAGATCCTGGTATTGTGAAGGCAGGTCAGGAGTTTGACCTTTCACTCGTATTTAAAAACACTCACAAGGCTAAATCGATAAGCAATATAAAAATTGTGCTGACCGCCACAAGCGAGACGTTGGAGAAGGGCAGCGTGTTTACCCCCGTTAATTGCAGCAACACCGTCTACATAGATAACATCGAACCCCAGGGCGCATACGGCCATAAATTGCGCATGTACACCGTGCCCGACGCGTCACCGCGCACATATACCATATCGGTTGGTTTTAATTATGAAGACGCGGAGTATAACGAGTATACCGAAGAGGAAACAATCGGCGTTAATGTAAAGCAAATCGTAAAGATGGAGATCGGGGATTTTACCGTGCCGCCAACCGTTATGGTCGGTGAGCCGGTGTCGCTGTATTTTAACATCGTAAACTCCGGTAAGGTGCAATTGTCTAATTTGCGTGTAGCGATCGATCCCGGCGAGGCCGAAATGGATCTCTCACAAGCCAACATGTTTATTGGAAAACTCGCGGCGGGAAGCAGCGCTTATTACGACGGCATGTTTACCATGTACTCTCCCGGCGCGGTCGCGGGCACGATAGTGATTAGCGGTGAAGACGACGTAGGCGAAGAGATTAGTATGAGTCGTGAATTCGCCATGACCGTAGAGGACTACCCAGTGCTGGAAGACAACTTCCCCACCGAATATGAAGATGTTATGCCAGAGCCGACCGGCTTCGCGGCTGTATTGGAATTTGTCAAGCGGCCGGTGGTTTGGATACCGTCGCTGGTCATCGTCGCTGGGATAATAATCGCGGTTGCGCTGCGGATACGCTTTAAACGGCTTAGAAAGCAACAGGGTATGCTGGATGAGTAATAAGGATGTATTGGGCATGTGCTTTCGCAGTTTGTATAAGCGCAAGCTGCGCACATTTTTGACTATTCTTGGGGTAATAATTGGCACGGCGTGTATCGTCACCATGATATCACTGGGGCTGGCGGTAAGCGCGCGCTTTGACGGCATGATAGACGATATGGGCGACGTGACGATCATCAACGTGTATGGAGGGAACCAATACATGGCGCCCGCAGTCGCGGGCGGCGGAGCGAGCGCCCGCAATCAGCCCACCGTGCTGGATGACAACATGATAACGCAGTTTAATCGCATACCCGGCGTAGTCGCCGCTACCGCTATTGTGTCAACATACGGTTACTTTAAAAGCGGCAAATATTCCATTACCGGTTGTCAGATACTTGGTATCAGTCCCTCCGCTATGGAAGCTTTGGGCTATGCGCCATCTCAAGGGAGGTTGCTTGAGATGGGAGATAAAAGCGCGGCCATTGTTGGGCGCAACTTTGAAGCGCAGTTTTATAAAATGGATAACCGTACCTACTACAGCGAGCGATATGAACAAGCTATGCAGGGCATTGAGATCGAGCCGCTGATAGACGTGATGAGCGATCGCATCAACATGTCGTTAGACTATCGTTTGGTGTACAGTTATGAAAGCGCAGAAGAAAACACCACGCTGCCAAAAATTCAAAAACTTAACGTGATGGGTGTGTTGGAGTCTAAGGACTATAACGCGGATTCTTCGATCTTCATGGATATCACCGTCGTTCAGCAGATGATAAAGGATGAGCAGAAACGCCAGCAGGCCGAGAATGAGAGCTACGGATATTATAGCGGCAACCAGAATCAAAATCGGAACACCGGTTATGATCGTGTGCTGGTAAAGTGCAAGGATTTGGACAATGTTCGTTCGGTGAGTGAAGCTATACAAGAATTGGGATTTTACGCCGAATTTCCCACGCAGTACCTTGACAGCCTGCAATCAATGACTCAGGGTTTGCAAGCGATGTTGGGCGCGGTAGGCGCGGTTTCAATGCTGGTGGCTGCCATTGGCATCGCCAATACCATGGTTATGTCCGTAGTTGAGCGCACCCGCGAGATAGGCGTTATGAAAGTTATTGGTGCAAAACTGTCTGACATCCGCAAAATATTTCTTACCGAGGCGGCTATTATTGGCGCCTTTGGCGGATGCGCCGGTGTGGGCTTGTCGCTTCTTCTGTCATTTTTACTTAACAACTCTCAACTTGAGTTGTTTCAGATGTTTCTTGGCGGCATGGACAGTGGCGGCGAAAAGATATCGTTGATTACGTCGTGGTTGTGTGGAGCGGCAATTGGATTTTCTGCGTTTGTCGGTCTGTTTTCGGGCTATTTTCCCGCTCGCCGCGCTATGAAATTAAGCGCGCTTAACGCCATTCGCGCGGATATGTAGACAGAAAGGAACAGAAAAAGATAATGGCTGTAGTTTCAAAAGAAGGGCCTAAAATAACAAAGGCGCAAGCGGAACCAGTACGATTTTCTCAACTTAGGGGCGCGGAGAAGGTCATGGCGCTTACTTTGACAGCGCTCGCGGCAGTAGTGCCCATATTTGTAAGATATGTCCAGCTCCCTTATGGGCCAGACATGCAGAGCTATATCACCCGAGCGGAGTATCACGCCGACATATTTTCGTATTACAAATCTATTATCCTTTTGGTTGGGGCGGGCCTCCTGCTTTACTGTATGCTTGACACGGCAGTCGTTCATATCGCGTCGATGCCTCAGCCAACACTTGTCGGCAACTTTAAGGCATTGTTAAAGAGCGCCGCGTGGAAAAGAATAACCGGGCAGCCATTTTTTATCGCCATGGTGATATTATTGTTGGGCATTGTTGGCTCGTCACTTTATTCTTCGTATAGATACACGGTAACGCATGGCATTTATGATAGATACGAAAGTGTTTTTGTTATGCTGGCATACTTTGTGATATTCTTTTCTGCGGGATTAGTTGTGAAAAGACCTTTTGTATTTAGGATGATGTTATGGGGCCTTCTTTTCTCGTGCCTCATTATATCTATCGTAGGCGCCTTGCAATTATTTGGCGTGGATCTCTTCCTTACCCGTTTTGGCAGCGCCATAATAATGGGAGACCCGGATAGGTCTTTGCGATCGAATTTTGCCAATCAGAATTTAGCCTATGCCACCCTATACAATCCCAATAGCGCGGGCTCATACTGTGCGCTTATGCTGCCGCTGACGATAACATGCGCGGTGTGTTATTTCAAGAGGATTCCGCTGTTTATTTTGTCGTGCGTTTGCTCTGTGCTTACATTTTTGATGACTTTAGGCACAAGTTCGGAGGGCGCTATAGCGGGATTGGGCTTTGCCGCCATTGTCGCTATGATGGTTCTCATAAGAAGAATAGATTTTAAGAGATATGCCCGTACCTTATTTGTTGCTGGAGCGGCTGTTATTGTCGTTATAGCCGCCGTAATGATCGTGCCGAATGTGCGCGACCGCGTGACCGAAATGGCCGGCAAGGCATTGTCGTTGGGCAATGTGCCTATCGACAATTTTTTTCAAGATATGTCCTTTCAGCGGGACACTGTAACGTTCTACACGAAAAATGGTTCTATGACGCTGCAATATGACCAGCCCAGCAGGGCTGTCACGGTAAGGGACAAAGATGGCGTTACCTTGACCCCGGTATCACAAAGCAGTGATGAAAATATGGTGACGTATGAGTATAATAATGACATCATGGGTAGATTTTATGTGGATATACCAGAAAATACATTTACTTTGCGTAGGGGCGGCGCGGTATTTTGGCTCTCATCGGTAGATGGCGAGGTGTGCCCGTTAACCATCTTGGGCGACCCCATAGCCAATCCAGGACAGATAGCGGCATGGGGGTTTGAAGATAGCCTGTTTTGGGGGTCGGGGCGCGGATTCATATGGTCCAGAACATTTCCGATGCTGCTAAAACGGCTGCTGTTGGGCAGCGGGCCGGACAGTTTTGCCATAGAGTTCCCGCAAAACGACATGGTGGGCTGTGTTAAAACATTCGGTACTCCATACATGACTATAGACAAGGCGCACAATATATTTTTACAAACAGGGGTAAACTATGGCGTACCCGCCATGCTGGCGTTAATGTTTATGATGATCTATTTTATTGTGGCCGGTATAAATTTGCTTAAGAAAAAAGAAGAAGTTACAGAAATCTGGATGCAGGGTTTCGCCTGTTTGCTTAGCGTTTGCGGATACCTCGTGTCTGTTATGTTCACTGACAGCGTTGTGTCTGTTACACCGATTTTTTATATGATATTTGGCATGGGCGCATTTATCTTACTAAGGAGGCAATCTGGTGAACAAGCACCGCGCGGCTAAAACATTTCTTTACATAGTATGCGACATCGCTTTTATGGAAATATCGATCGTCGGAGCGATGTTTATATGGTATGGCGGCGGCGTGCCAGGCTCTCATACAACCTCTATTCCGATTGAAGCGTGGGACTGGTACATTCGGCATATAGCCATTATCGCCCCCATTATCGCGCTAGGTATTAACCTGATAATGCGCATGTACGCAAACCTGTGGCGATACGCGAATATGGAAGAGCTACTGAAGATTTTTGTGGCCACATTATTGGCATTTGTGGGTATATATCTATTTCACATCTTGTTTTTGGGCGCGTTAGGCGGCGGGTTATTGCTTGCGCGCCGGTTGCTGCTTATAGCGTGGCTGTTGGATGTTATGCTGTTCGCCTCATCACGTTTTGGGTATCGGGCCTTAAGGCGCGCTATTATATTCTGCGCCCATATAATTACCGGCAAGGCGGGGGTTAAACGCGTGATGGTAATAGGCGCGGGGGAGTCAGGGCACACCGTCGTGCGTGGGTTGCTGCATAGCAGGATACGGGATCGCATACCCGTGATCATAATTGATGGCGACGAGCAATTGGATAATACATATGCCATGGGTCTGCGCGTTATCGCTGGCCTGGATCGTATTGGTGAGATTGCCGATAAATTTAGAATAGATGAGATCGTGATCGCCATGCCAAACGCGAACAATGTAGAGCTTCGCGATATAATAAAACGCTGCGCCGAAACAGAATGCACGCTTAAGATATTGCCGCCAGAGAGCGACATTACAAACGGCTCCTACAAACAAGGTTTGCGCGACGTTAATATAGAGGATATTATGACCCGCGCCGAGGTCAGGCTAGACAACAAAAACATCAGCGATTATCTTGCCAATAAAACGATAGTGATAACCGGCGGCGGGGGTACCATAGGTTCGGAGTTATGCAGACAAATAGCCAAGTTTAAGCCCGGTCTTATCATTATTTATGATTTCTACGAAAACAGCGCGTTTGAATTGGAAACGGAGATGTCCGCGCGCTTTCCAGATGTTCCGTTCGCCGTGCGCATAGGTTCTGTGCTGGATGACGCGCGAACTCGTGATGTGTTTGACGAGTTTCGCCCTCACGTTGTCTTTCACGCGGCAGCGCACAAGCATGTACACTTTTTGGAGCAGAGCCCCGGTGAGGCTGTGCGCAACAACGTATTTGGCACAAAGACTGTGGCTATGGCGGCGCATACCTATGGATGCGAGCGCTTTGTGCTTATATCCAGCGACAAGGCGGTTAACCCACCCAATGTGTATGGCGCTACCAAGCGCGTGTGCGAGATGGTCACGCAACGTATGGCAGAAAAAAGTTTTACCAGGTTTGTTACAGTGAGGTTTGGCAATGTGCTGTTCTCTAACGGGAGTATATTGCACCGCTTTAAATGGCAGATAGAGCATGGCGGGCCTGTGACCGTAACTCATCCCGATGTAGAAAGATATTTTATGACCACCTCGGAGGCTTGCCAACTGGTGCTTCAGGCGGCGGGAATGGGCAAAACCGGGCTCACATATGTTCTTGACATGGGTGAGCTGGTTAACATAGATAATTTAGCGCGTAGCATGATAAGGCTTTCTGGCCTGAAACCTGACGAAGACATAAAGATAAAATATACCGGACTGCGGCCAGGTGAAAAACTAAAGGAAGAATTGTTAACAGACATGGAGCGGTCGCAGCTCAAAAAAACCGCGAACAAAAAGATCTTTATAGCCAGCCAGCCAGAACTGGATATGGATTTTGACTTTAAATTGCAACGATTGCATGATGCCTCTTATGGCGCGTACAATGAAATAACCGCAGCGCTGCGCGCGATAGAGCCGCGTTACATAGTATCAGGGATGGAGACAGATGATATACCCTCTGTTAAAGCGTTGGTTTGACGCTGTAGTGGCATTGATCGCGCTGGTGGCGCTTAGTCCGCTTTTTCTTGTATTGTGCGCCGCGATTAAAATCGAGTCGCAAGGGCCTGTGATATTTGCGCAAAAGCGCGTTGGAAAAAACTATGGCCACTTCATCATCTATAAATTTCGCACCATGCGTGCGGACGCTCCAAGAGACGTGCCAACTCACTTGCTAAGAAGCCCTGGCAGGTTTTACACGCGCGTGGGCAAATTTTTGCGAAGGTTTAGTTTAGATGAATTGCCTCAATTGGTAAACATCATTGCCGGTGATATGTCATTCGTAGGGCCTCGCCCCGCGTTGTGGAACCAGTACGACCTGGCAAAACTGCGCGATACGTACGAATGTACCGATATACGCCCGGGCTTGACGGGCTGGGCGCAGGTTAACGGGCGCGATGAGCTGCCGCTGGATGTAAAAGCCCGCTACGACGGCGAGTACCGCCGCAAAATGTCGCTTGCGTTTGATGTAAAGATCATGTTTATGACACTTGTGAAAGCGATTCGTGCTGACGGGATGGCGATAGACAGAAAAATGGGAGTGGAAAATGGAGAAGAGCAAACAACCAAGCATACGCGAAGCCCTAAAGAACAGCGGCGTTAGGCAGACGCCCATAGGTGGGCAGGCCGTTATGGAAGGCGTTATGATGCGCGGTAAAAAAATTATGGCGGTGTCAGTGCGCGCGCCCGACGGCAATATAAAGACCTTTCAAAGCGATATTGTTAACCTTGCGGAGAAATACCCCATTTTGAATTGGCCGATTGTGCGGGGCGTCGTCTCGTTTATAAGCTCGCTCGCCATAGGGTATAAGATAATCACACAGTCGTCAGAGGTGGCGATGGAGGGTCTTGAAGAAGAGGAAGAGGGGAAATTCGAAGCGTTTTTAAGGAGCAAGCTGGGCGATAGGTTTAATGATTTTCTCATGACAGCGACTGTCATTTTGGGCGTCGCGTTTTCCATCGGTCTTTTTATGCTGCTGCCTGTGGGACTGGGACAACTCGTAAAACCTTTGATAGGAGACAATCGTTATATCCTGAGCGTGATAGAGGGTGTGCTTCGTATAGGCATTTTGGTGGGATACATGCTGCTGCTCACGCGCGTGGAGGAGCTGAGGCGTGTTTTCGGGTACCATGGCGCGGAACACAAAACTATCAATTGTTTTGAGCACGGCGAGCCTTTAACTGTGGAGAATGTGCGAAAACATTCGCGGCTGCACAAGCGCTGCGGCACGAGCTTTCTGTTTTTGGTTATGCTGATTGCGCTTGCCGTTTTTATGTTTGTGCCGTCCAGCAATTTTGTTACGCGATTGATTTCGCGGGTGTTGCTTGTGCCCATTATAGCGGGGATATCCTATGAGGTATTAAAGTGGGCGGGGCGCAACGACAACCCCCTTGTTAACGCGATATCGTTCCCCGGCATGTGCCTGCAAAAAATCACTACCGATGAGCCGGACGATGACATGATAAAGACGGCCATAAGCGCTTTGCGAGCGGTGTTGCGCTTTGAGCCGGAAGAGAAGGGTATTATCGCTTTGACTGCCAGCGCCGAACGGAGTTTGAGCGCCGCCGGTATCGACGACGCGCGAAAAGAAGCGCGAGCGCTGTTGACCCGCGCCGCCGACATGAGGCTGGCGGACGTTTTGCTTGCTCAACCCGAGGATGCGTTGAGCGACGAGCAGGCCAAGCGATACGAGAAGTTTGTGTCACGGCGCGTGAAGCGTGAACCGATGGCTTACATAGTGGGCGTTAAAGAATTCTATCGTTTGGAGTTTGAGGTAACGCCCGATGTGCTGATACCGCGACCGGAAACAGAGATGCTTGTAGAGCTGGCAAGCGGTTTGGCAGATGTCGGAAAGGTGCTGGAGTTATGTACGGGCAGCGGGTGCGTAGCCGTGTCGTTGGCAAAAGAGAAGCCGCTGCTGTACATAACCGCCGCAGACATTAGCGAGAAAGCGCTGCGCGTGGCAAGAAGAAACGCCCAAAAGCATAATGTTAACGTACTCTTTGCGCAGTCAGATTTGTTTACCCAACTACCACCCGTCGTTAGATATGACATGATAATCGCTAACCCGCCCTATATACGCTCGGGTGATATTTCAACACTGGCGCCCGACATTAAAGATTATGAACCGAAAATCGCGCTGGACGGCGGTTTGGATGGGTCGGCTGTCGTATTTGGGATCATACGGCAGGCGAAGAGCTTTCTGACGCCTGGAGGCGTATTGTTAGTGGAAATAGGCCCTGATCAATCTGACGACGTACTTGCGCTTGCGTCGCGCGTATATGATCATTGCGAGATCAAAAAAGACCTGGCGGGACTTGACCGTGTTGCGGTCGCGTATATGTCAGCGACGGTCAAAGCCGGCTGAGCGGCTTAAGCCCCCACTGAGCGGCTATTGGCTAGTAGCCGTTAGTCGTTAGTCAGCATTTTTGCCTGGGCGGAGGTTATCAGCGTATCCATAATCTCGTCCAGGTCTCCGTCCAGCACGTAATCCAGGTTGTGGGTGGTAAAATTTACGCGATGGTCGGTCATGCGGCTTTGGGGAAAGTTGTAGGTGCGTATGCGTTCGCTGCGGTCCCCCGTGCCGACCTGTACGCGCCTTTCGGCTGACATTTGCGCGCGTTGCTTTTCCTGTTCTATCTCGTACAGCTTGGCGCGTAAAATTTTAAACGCCTTGTCCTTATTTTTGAGCTGGCTCTTTTCATCCTGGCACGATATGACTATGTTGGTTGGAATGTGCGTGACGCGCACGGCGCTGTCTGTTGTGTTCACGCTTTGGCCGCCGTTGCCGGATGATCGAAAAACATCTACGCGCACATCGTTCATATCAAGCAGCACATCTACCTCTTCGGCCTCGGGCAAAACGGCGACGGTAACAGTCGAGGTGTGTATGCGCCCGCCCGATTCTGTAACAGGTATGCGTTGAACCCTGTGTACGCCGCTTTCATATTTAAGGCGCGAATACGCCCCACGCCCGCTGATCATAAATACAATCTCTTTAAAGCCGCCCAACTCGTTTTCGTTGGCGTTCATAACCTCTGTTTTCCAGCGTCTGCGTTCGGCGTAGCGAAAGTACATGCGAAACAAGTCTCCTGCGAACAGCGCGGCCTCGTCGCCTCCAGCCCCTCCGCGAATCTCAACAATGACATTTTTCTCGTCGTTTGGGTCTTTGGGCAGCAGCAGTTTTTTTAACTCGCTCGCCGTTGTATCCATTCTGTCTGACGCGATTTTCATCTCGTCGCGCGCCAGCAATTTCATCTCCTCGTCGCTTTGCTCCAGCATCTCTTTCGCGAACGCCAAGTCGCGCTCCGCCTGAATGTATTCGCGATATTTTTCCACTATGGGTTCCATGTCGCTATACTCTTTCATATATGCCCGCCATGCGGATTGATCCGCTATAACCGCAGGGTCGCTTATCTTTTGCCTCAATGTTTCATACTTGGTTTCCAGTCCTTGCAGCCGGTCAAACATTAATGTCTCTCCTAATCATTCTGCCCAACATTTTTTCCGCGTTTATTATGTCGCCGCACTCCAGTAGCTTGCGTATGCCCGTACTGCTTATGCGCGCGCCGTTTAACGTTTCAAAATCCACAACCTCTATGCTCGCGCTGTATCGCTTCGCGAACTCACCCAACAAATTTATATTGCCCTGTCTGTCTTTGCCAAATCTGAAATCCGGGGTTAAAACAAATTTTTTGCAATTGAGCGTTCCAAACACGATATCACAAAAACTCTCGGGGCCAAGATCGGCGAAACGCTTGTCGAATGGCTGGCGAATAAGCAGATCTATTCCCGCGCTTGTCAAAATCCCTTCCGCTTCAGCGTTATCCATAAGGGGAAACACCTGCGCCCCCGTGAGAATGGCTTTGGGATTATGCGCGAACGTAAAAACCACAGAAAGCAGTGGAGGCATGTCGTTTGCCTGATCTCTCCGCGACGCCAGCGCCACTCTGTTTATTACCGCCATATGCCCCGCGTGCAGTCCGTCAAATTTGCCTACCGTCATGGCGCAACCGTGTGTCAGCATATCTTGTGGAACAGCATCGTAACCCCCCACTATTACCATACGTTTATCATACGTTCGTAAGCACCTCGCCAATTGTTCCATCTAACGCCCTTTGCCTCAACTCTTCCAGCGTTATCGCGTTTTCGATAAAAAATCTGCCCGACCGCAGACGGACGAGATTTCCCATACACGCGCCGCAGCCCAGCGCCTTGCCAATGTCCGCGCACAGCGTGCGTACATAGGTTCCTTTTCCGCAGTGAATGACAAGGGTGGCAATATGTTTTTCATCGTCATAATCTACTATGTCTATGCTGTTGATTGTGACACTGCGGGGCTTACGCTCTACAACCTTACCCTGCCTCGCCAGTTTGTATAGGGGCACGCCGTTTTGTTTAACCGCCGAATACATGGGCGGGGTTTGGGATATTATTCCGACAAAGCCTTTTATCACAGCTTCCAACATATCTCGCTCAATGCGTACTGTGTTTGACTCTATCACTTTTCCGTCCATATCTTCTGTGTCGGTCACGATGCCAAGGCGGATATCAGCCCTGTATATTTTTTCGTCCCCAAGATAATCCGCCTGCTTTGTCGCCGTGCCGCAGCACACGGGAAGCACGCCTTCGGCGCCGGGATCAAGCGTGCCGGCGTGCCCCGCCTTGCAGCCGAGAACCTTTCGCACGATTTTGGTTACGTTATGTGAAGTGAGGCCCTTGGGCTTATTGATGTTAAGAACGCCGTTAATCATGGTTCATATCTCTAACACCTCAAGCCGATTGCGTACTGTGCTGACAACTTCCGACGTAACGCTGGCGACCACTTTTGCAAACTCGCCGTCTATTGATGCCCCAGCGGCGTGAACGTGCCCACCGCCGCCAAATTTTGACGCTACCTTGCTTATATCAATATTTAGCGAACGCATACTTATTTTGCATTGCCCTTTATTCTTCTCGTAGATGAATATGGATGCCTCTACTCCTCTAATATTGAGCAGATATTCCGCTATGCCGTCTGTGTCGCGAATTCGCCCGCCCACCGCGCTCATCTCGTCGGAGTTGATGGTTCCAAGGGCGACCTTGCCGTTGGCAAGCAGTCGCAAATTATTAAGCGCGCCCCGAAGTACCAGCGTCTCTTCCAATGAGTGTCTTCTAAACATTTCATTATACAGCTCTGTAAAGGGGATGTCGAACGTTAGCAAGTCCGCGACAATCTCATGCGTAACGCTGTTTACGTTAGGATGTCTAAAGCCTCCCGTATCTGTAAGAATACCGCAGTATAACGCGCTTGCGATGTCTTTATCCACTACACCCATGGGCCTTATGAGCTTATAGATCATGGAGCAGGTAGATGAGGCGTCGGGGTCAAGCAATGTGAAAGTTGTAAAATGCTCATGGCTCACATGATGATCGATACAAATGGTGGTAGTGGCAAGCTCACACATCTTTTTTGCGCTGCCCAACCTGTGCGCGCTGCCACAATCCAGCGCGACAAACACAAAATCCACAGGGTTGGCGGCGATATCGCCAAAATCGGCGTCGATGGCGTTGGACTGCCCTTCACGCCATATAAGGTATTGACCGGGTATAACGCTGTTTTTTTCGTGGGCGTCCTCCAACAGCACGCGCACCGATTTACCCATTTTTTTCAGCGCCATACCCAAGCCCAGGCACGAACCAATCGCGTCGCCGTCGGGGTTAACGTGACCGGCAATAACGAAGCGTTCATTGCTGTACATCAATTGTCGAATGGATTGTAGATCGTTTTGCATGGCAATATCATTCATGGCTCGTATCCTTTTTAATCGTCTCTTCTATCAATTTATCCATGCGTAGCCCGTACTCAAGGGAGTCGTCATACACAAATTTAATATCGGGGGTTACGCGCGGATTTATGCGTTCGGCTATACGTTTGCGTATAAAACCAGAGGCGTTATCCAACACCCGCATAGTGTTTTCGCGTTCGTCCACATTGCCCAGAACGCTCACCGAAACGCGGCAATGCTTCATATCCTGGCTTACGTCCGCTCGCAGCACCGAAACAATCGCGCCAACTCGCGGGTCTTTCAACTCCGAACGTATAATATTGGCTACCTCGCGCATGAACTCGTCGTTAAGGCGTGTTATCCGGTTTTGGTTCACCGCTCTATTTCCTCCATTACGTACGACTCGGCTATGTCGCCCTCTTTGATGTCGTTATATTTTGAAAATAGCAGCCCGCACTCGAAGCCGGCGCTTACCTCGCGCGCGTCGTCCTTAAACCTGCGCAGGGTCTCCAACGTGCCGTCATAAACGACTTTGCCGTCGCGTATAATGCGTATTTGCCCGGTGCGAGAGATCTTACCGTCGGTAACGTATGCCCCGCCTATGGTACCCACACTGCTGGCCTTGAATAACTGGCGAATCTCGGCGTGACCAATGACTTTTTCTTTATACAGCGGGTCAAGCATACCCTTTATGGCGGCGTTGATGTCGTCTATGGCGTTATATATGACGCGATAAAGGCGAATATCTACCTTTTCTGAGTCGGCCACGTTTTTCGCCTGTGGATCAGGGCGCACGTTAAACCCTATTATAACCGCGTTGGACGCGCTCGCGAGCATAACGTCCGACTCGGTGACGGCGCCCACGCCATCGTGAATAACCTGAATATGCACCTCTTCGTTACTTAATTTTTCGAGGCTGGTGCGTACCGCCTCTACCGAACCCTGCACATCCGCCTTAAGTATGATGTTAAGGTTTTTCATATTACCCGATTTTATCTGGGTATAAAGATCGTCCAGCGTGACCTTTGGTGTTTCTTTTATCATGCTTCGGCGGCTCTTGGCGATAACGGAGTCAGACAGCATACGCGCCTGCCGCTCATTTTGCGCCACATAAAACATATCGCCCACGGCAGGCACTTCCGCCAGCCCTAAAATTTCCACTGGCACTGACGGCCCCGCTTTTTTTACCCTCACGCCCTTGTCATCTATCATAGCGCGGATTCGACCGAATACCGAACCCGCGACCACAATATCTCCCGTGTTAAGCGTTCCATCTTGAACCAGCACGGTTGCGACCGGGCCTCTGCCCTTATCCAGCTCAGCCTCTATGATCGTTCCCCTCGCGGGTTTGTTGGGATTCGCCTTAAGCTCTTTCATTTCCGCCACAATGGTAATCATCTCTAGAAGTTGATCGATGCCTTCGTGTTTGAGCGCCGAAACGGGCACAGATATAACGCCGCCGCCCCAATCCTCTACCAGAACGCCGTGTTCTGTAAGCTCTTGCTTGACACGATCAGGGTTGACCCCCGCTTTATCCATTTTATTTATCGCGACAATCATGTCAACGCCCGCAGCGTTCGCGTGGTTAATAGCCTCGATCGTTTGTGGCATAACCCCGTCGTCGGCCGCGACGACCAGCACCGCTATATCTGTAACAAGCGCGCCTCGCATACGCATTGCGGTAAACGCCTCGTGCCCGGGTGTGTCAAGGAAAGTGATGGGCTTGCCATTGATACTGACAGAGTAAGCGCCGATATGCTGTGTGATACCGCCCGCTTCGCTCGCGGTGACGTTGGTTTTGCGAATGGCGTCCAAGAGGGATGTTTTGCCATGGTCAACGTGGCCCATAACGACGACGACGGGAGGACGCTCTTGCTTTTGCTCGTCACTCTCTTCAGTTTCGGAGAACGCCTGTTCGAACACGTCTACCTCGATCGCTTCCTCAACCATAACATTAAATGACTCCGCCGCTTTAGTCGCCGTGTCGAAATCTATTTCCTGATTAACAGTAGCGATAGTGCCAAGCTTAAACAGGGCTTTAACAACGTCAGCCCCACTGCGGCGCAGTTGTTCCGCCAATTCTTTTACAGTCAATATTTGGGGAATTTTAATAAGTTTGATATCGGGCTCGAATTTTTTTACTACCCGGGGTTCCATTTTTTTCTTTTGTTGTGTGCGTCTCCTTTGCGGCGAGGCTTTTTCAGTGAACCTTCTTCCACCATTTACGGCGTTATCTTTAGTTTTAGATTTTTCTTGGCGCATGTGTTCGCTTTTTTGGTACGTTTGCTTGCGTTCGTCTTTAGTTGGCTGAGCTTTGGTATCGTCTTTTTTTGCAAAGCCTGGGCCGGCGGGCTTGTCGCGCCGTGGGAAACCAGGGCGCGTTCCTTCGTCCCTTTTAGCGAAACCACCGCCGTCTTTTCTTGGGGGCGCGCCATCCCTGCGCTGAAAACTGCCTCCATCGCGACGCTGAAAACTTCCTTCAGGACGCTGACCTCCACCGCGCTGCCCGCCGTCTATCCTTGGCGCGGAACTCGAACCGTCACGGCGATAACCGCCTTGTTGACCGTCGTGCCGTTGGCCTTGCGCCGCGCCGGTTTGCTGCCCTTCGCGTCGATATGTCTGCCTTTCGCCTGAAAGGGTCTGACCTTCACGCCGTTGATAATCTCCACGGGGTCTATCGCCGGGGGGTCTGCCGCCAGTCCGATCGCCAGTTGGGCGATCACCCGTAGGCCTGTCGGAAGGTCTCTGTTGTCTATCGCGCCGGTATTGGCCGTCTCTTTGTTGTGATTGTCCATCTCTTTGCTGCGGCTGTCTGTCCCTTTGCTGTGGTTGCCCGTCTCTTTGCTGTAATTGGCTGTCTATTTGTTGTGGCTGTCCATCCCGTTGCCCTTGCCCTGATCGTTGAGAATATCCTTCGCGAGGGCCTTGCTGTCTGTCTCTCCTTTGCTGCCCCGCTTGAGAGCCCTGTTGATAGCGGGAGGGATAGCCTTCATGCGTAGCATTGCCATCCTGTCGGGGGCGCGACTGACTATACCTCGCGCCATCTTGCCTTTGCTGGCCATCCGCGCGGGGCGTTTCACTATGCTGGTCATCCCTGCGCGGGGGACGTTGCTGGGCGTCCGCTCGCTGCCTGTCAGGGCGCTGATCGTCGCGCCGAGGGGAGCGCTGCTGGCCGTCAGAACGCTGATTATCCCTGCGCGGCGCGCGCTGAACGTCTGTTCGCTGTCTCGCCTGGCCTTGGTTGTCCCTCCGCCCTGCTTGCTTTTCTTCCCGGGGGAGTTCAGACGGTTTGCTCTCGCTTGGCTGGGTAGCGTTCGATTGAGCGCCGTTCGATTGGGCGCCGTTCGACTGGGTACTGTTCGTTAGAGCGTTAGTTTGCCGCGTTTCAGATGGGGGAGCGACACGCCTCGCGGGCGACTCCCCTGTTGGATGAGGCTGTTTAGGCGCTACGGGTTGGTTGCTCTGCCTTGTCTGCGGCTTATCATCAGAACGCGCATGGAAAAAGCTAATCACTTTTTGGGATTCATCATCCTCAATGTTACTCAACTGATTCTTAACGTCTATCCCAAAATCCTTTAATTTATCTATAACGGTTTTGCTGGTTTGGTTGAGTTGCTTCGCCAGCTCATGAACCCTTATTTTTGACACTCTGTCGCCTCCAAATTATTATCCCTAAAGATGTTTATGATATTTGCCGCCAGCCCCTTTTCTGTAACGACGAATACCGCTCTGTTTGCCGTGCCCGAGGCTTTGCTCAAATCTGCAATCGTACCGCATATGTAGACGGGGATTTTGTAGAAGAAAGCCTTGTTCACAAATTTCCGCCTAGTGTTTTCTGACGCGTCAGCGGCTATTACAATAAGGTGAGCCTCGCCGCGCAATGCTGTTTCACACGCAAACGCGCCCGTGGCAAGTTTTTGTGCCCGTCTGCACAGGCTGATTATGGAAAGCAGTTTATCCATCAAGTTCTAACGCTAGCCTTTTGTAAATATCGTCGCTCCGCGTATGGGCGGATTTGACGGAACGCTGCAAACCGCGCGACTTGGCCGCCTTGTTCACACAGACAATATTTTTGCATACATATGCGCCCCTGCCGGGCAGTTTGCTTTCTTTGTCAAAGACAATCTCACCGGACGCGGATTTTACCACACGCAGCAGCTCTTCTTTTATTTTTCTGGCTCCGCACGCTACACATTTTCTAAGGGGTAGAGACGCGTGGTTGGCGGTCGCCATTGTTCTTATTTGTGATGTTGCGCTCATTGCTCTACTCCAGCTTTTTCATAAAGCTCCCAAAAACGCTCTATCGCGTCTATGGGTATAAAATCCAGCTCTTCCGCTTGGGTTTCACTTTTTATATCTATGCGCCAACCGGCGAGTTTGGCGGCCAGCCGCGCGTTTTGACCGGCCTTGCCTATGGCGAGTGACAATTGATTATCGGACACGACCACATGAGCCAGACGCTCTTCGGGGTAGCACACAACAGTAAGCACCTTGGCCGGCGCGAGAGCCCGCGCGATATATATTTCGGGTATGCCGCTCCATTCCAAAATATCTACTTTTTCGTTGCCCAACTGCTTTAAAACAATTGCGACACGCATCTGATTTTGACCCACACAGGCGCCTATGGGATCCACAGCGGGGTCATTGCTGTATACCGCCATTTTACTGCGGCTTCCCACCTCGCGCGCAATACCGCGCACCTCGACCGTGCCATCCATAATCTCAGGCGTTTCGCGCTCAAATAGCTTTTCTATCATTTCCGGCGCGGCGCGCGATACAGTAATGGAAGGACCTTTTGGCGTTTGCCGTACTTCTTGAACATACAGTTTAAGCCTGTCTTGCAGGTTATACTCTTCGCCGGGGGCTTGTTCCGACGCGGGTAAAACGGCATCTACCTTGCCTAGGGTAACAATCACATTGCGTTTTTCCTTGCGCTGAACTATGCCTGTGACCATACCGTGTTCTTTAGCCATATACTCATTGTATAGCAATTCGCGCTCCGCCTCGCGGAATTTTTGCACCACCACTTGCTTGGCGGTCTGCGCGGCCACGCGCCCAAAGTTGCGAGGAGTTATCTCTATATCTATTAGATCGCCCAACTCGTAACGCAGGTTAACGCGCTTTGCCTCTTCCAGCTCTATCTCTGTAAGTGGGTTTGTCACGCTTGCGGCGACAGTCTTTTGGGCCAGCACCTGTACCTTGCCTGTGCGCCTGTCTATATCTACCCGTATGTTGTCCGTGTTTCCGTAATTTTTTTTGCACGCGGTAACTAGTGATGTTTCGATAGCTTCGTAAATAATGTTTTCATCTATGCCCCTTTCGCCGGATATCTGTTTAAGAGCGGTCATAAATTCGGCGCTTTGGTCTGCCGCCGGGTCTGTTTTTTTTCTCATTGCTACCACACAACAGCCAGTCTGCACGAGGCGACCAGCGCCTTATCAAAGAGCAGCTCGGCTCCCTTTTCGTCTTTTATCACAATTTTGCCCTCCACAATACCTTTTAGCTCTCCTGAAAATGATTTTTTCTTACCGTTTGGCTTGTACAACTTTATGTTTACCAAGTGCCCCGCGTAGAGTTCGAAATCTCTGTCACGTTTAAGCGCCCTATCCAATCCCGGCGAGCTAACCTCAAGAATGTATGGCTGCTTTATAGGATCGACATCGTCCAACACCTTTCCTACAAGGCGGCTCACCGTTTCGCAATCGCTAATGCCTATGCCCTCGCCATGCTCATCTCCTTTGTTCATCACAACTGACAGCTTCTCTAATTCTTTGGATTCCGCGTTGGGCTTATCGATAAACAACCGCAAGTACCAGTTTGCTCCTTCTTTAACAAACACAATGTCCCACAGTCCGTAGCCCGCGTTTTGAACCACGGGTTTAAGCAACTCTTCCAGTTCTGAAATTTTCATCGTTACCACCCCTAAAAGCCGTTACCAAAAATATAAGAGTGGGAAATCCCCCACTCTTAATCATCTACGCCTACATTTCCCGCATATTATAGCAAAGCTCATTAACGTTTGCAATACATACAAGGCTTTTTGAGGCAAGAAATTTGTTTCCGTGTTACTGTTCACCAGCCGTTGCAATGTTACTATTCACCAATCCTAACAACAAACATTTTTGAGTACGCATGCGAGCCAAGCCCCTTTGGTATCCGCCCCCGTTGGCATTATGCTATTGATGGGCGGCATCGCTAAAACTGCTGCCGCCCATCAAATATCTTGCCATGTTTTGCTCCACTGCTTGGAGTTTACACAGAATCTGAGATAGACCAACACCACTCATCTGGGCTTATTAATGCATATATATCAAACCCTATATTCGCTTCAATGGCATTAGCAATGCTAATCTGCCTTGATGATAGAACTACTCCTGGCGAGCCATTATCGCGTATCTTTATACAGACAACAATATGCCATTCTGCTTTTAAAGCTATATATAGCTCTTTTAGTGTATCGCAATTTTGTTCTATAAAGTCAAAGATCGGGTCCAAATGAGTACTTGTATCTAATGA
>JAISGK010000020.1 GCA_031263155.1 Clostridiales bacterium | reverse complement strand
GGATTTAATTTGATTGAACATCAAACCGATCATAGAGAACAATGGCATCTTCCTATTCCTTGTGAATGCACTGGGGCGTTTCTTCGCCACTGCAAGAAATGTTTCTGAAAACAAGATTTTATGAGAGTGACTAACGAGTTCTTTTAAGTATATCCGCAATCTCTTTGGTTGACTAACTTTCATTTGGATCACCAACCATTTTATAAGGTACACAAGAATGTGTTAATAGAATGATTGAGGATGCTATTCAAAAGTCAAGATTATTTATGTGAACAAATCGTTAATTTTTTGTTCAGGTATTTCCTCAAAATAATTGTTTTTGTTCCTCATTCTGTTAGGTTGTTGACATTGCTTTTTATTCTATAAATCCGATAGCAATAAACCAATGTGTATATTGCAATCAACAAGAACCCACATAAAATTATGGACTGCATTTATCAACCTCCAACCATATCCTACCATCACCATATGGCTAGCTTCTTATACGAATAATCCACACGGTTTCATTACCTATCGATTGGTTTCGTCATAAACATATGTCATAGACTTTTTATTGCCAACTTCATCGTAAACATAGGACGTTTTGCGGTCGTTAGCGTCTATAACGGATTCAATATGGTTAAGCGCATCCAGCGTGAAAGAGGTTGTGCCCGTCCAATCCTCAACCACCAACTGTCCTGTCTTGTTGTAGGCATACAAAGCGCTTTTCGCGCCGTTGTAGTTAATCTCCGCGACAAGATCCTGAGAGTCATACATGTATTCGGTTACATACCCATCCTCGTCCACCTGTGTCAGAAGGTTTCCGGCAGAGTCGTATGTGTAGAGCTTGCCGTCTCCCAGCGCGTTGATCTCTTTCGTCACCAATCCGCGCTTGTCGTATTGATACAGCGTAATTCGCTGCGAATCGTCCGCGCTCGAATCACCGCCCATGTCGACACTCGTCAGGCGATTCATTTCATCATACGAAAACGTACTGCTATTGCCCAGCGCGTCCATCGTTTTTACGTTACCGGCGGGATCGGTTTTTTGCGTCATCCTTCCGGGCGCGTCTGCTGTCGATATAGGGTTGTTCTCCATATCATAAACAATCGAAACCCTGCTTACGACCTAAGTTTCAGGAGATGCTCAGGGACATCAAAGCAGGGCTGATCAAGCGGGTCATCGTCTATAAGCTCGACCGCATCAGCCGCTCGACTACGATTTCTTCAAAGGCCAGGGCGCGGACGTCGTAAACGACGCAGCGGACTTCATGGGAACAAACGGGTGCTACTTCTACAAAGGACGAGAACAGACAAGCAAGGAGCAAGACAATCTGTCCGGGCAGACCTTTGGTGTTGGCGCCGCACGAGGGCGTTGTCTCGCCGGATCAGATGCTTCGGATTTCCGAGCTTCTGGACAATTGGAAGAACGTAGGCATCGAAGGCAGGCGCGCCGTCGCCGTCGCGCTCATCAGCCGGATAAGCGCCACCAGTGAAAATATGAACATAGAATGGAAAATCTGACGTGTTTTATGCTCGTCAGATCAATGGGACAGTATTATGCCCTTGTAAACTATGGTTTGTGAATTGGTTAGGAGAGTCAATCATTTTTTTCCAGGTCTTATAAGACACCTAGGCTGGTAGGATTCGAACCTACGGATGATGGAGTCAGAGTCCATTGCCTTACCGCTTGGCGACAGCCCAATACCTTGCGAGACATATTATATTTACGATAGCCGACATTGTCAATACCTAAATTTGGCGGCTAACCTTCGCTCTGATCCGCTTTCGTGGCGAATAATACAACAAGAAGATCGTAGCGTTATGCCCTGCGGGAGGGAATACCCGCCGGGTTTTTGCCTGACAATTATATGGCGGGCACTATCGGTTTTAACACGGAAACCCCCAACGGAGGAATCTTTAGCCCAATGCTATACTGCCTACCATCCCACGGCATCTTTTCCGCTTTCATTACACCTGTGTTTATCACGCCGCTTCCGCCATACTTTGCATCGTCGCTGTTAAGCACCTCCACATAGTCTCCCGCGAACGGTACGCCAATGCGGTGCGCAAACAGCGGTACCGGCGTAAAGTTGCACGCAAACACGACGGTCTCTTCTCTAAAAGCGCCTTTTCGGAAAAAGGATATAAAGCTCTTTTCCCAGTCGCCGCAATTTATCCATTCAAAACCGCTGTGGGAGAAGTCATCGTACCATAACGCGCGTTCGTTCAAATAAAAGTGGTTAATATCCCGCGCGTAGTCTTGCATATGTTTGTGGTGATCGTATTGCAGCAAGAACCAGTCAAGGCTGCGCGCCTCGCTCCATTCATCAAATTGTCCGAATTCCCCTCCCATAAACAGCAGCTTTTTGCCAGGGTGACCGATCATGTATGTCAACGCCGCGCGCAAGTTGGCAAACTTTTGCCACAAATCGCCCGGCATTTTGCCCACCAACGAACCTTTGCCATGAACAACCTCGTCGTGGCTCAACACCAGAATAAAATTCTCCGTGTAGGCGTACACCATGCCGAACGTCAGGTTGTTGTGGTGATATTTGCGATAGATGGAGTCTTTTGACATGTAGCTCAAGAAGTCGTTCATCCAGCCCATATTCCACTTGTAGTCAAAGCCCAGGCCGTTGTATTCCACCGATCGCGACACACCCGCCCACGCGGTCGACTCTTCCGCGATCATAATCGCCTGAGGGCAGCGCTTGCGCAGCACGCTGTTCATGTGCTTCATAAATTCTACTGCTTCAAGATTATGATTGCCGCCGTACTGATTCGGGATCCACTGTCCGCCCTGCTTGCCGTAGTCCAAGTACAGCATCGACGCGACAGCATCGACGCGCAATCCATCTATGTGGTATTTCTCTATCCAAAATATCGCGTTGGATATCAAAAAGTTTTTCACCTCATTGCGGCCATAATTGAAAATGTATGTACCCCAATCAGGATGTTCGCCCTTGCGAGGGTCTTCGTGCTCGTATAACGCGGTGCCGTCAAAGCGGCCCAAGCCGTGCCCGTCTTTTGGGAAGTGCGCGGGTACCCAGTCCAGCAGAACGCCAATGCCGTTAACATGGCATGTATCGACAAATGACATAAACTCGTCAGGATTGCCATAACGTGAAGTGGGCGAAAAATACCCCGTCAGTTGGTATCCCCATGATCCGTCGAACGGATGCTCTTCTATAGGCATAAGCTCTATATGGGTGTAGCCCATTTCTTTCACGTATGGAACAAGATCCTTCGCAAGCTCGCTATATGTCAAAAAACGTCCGTTTTCGCCTCTTTTCCACGAGCCAAGGTGAACTTCGTACATATTCATTGGGGCGGATAAAGAGTGATTCTTCTGCGACTGTATCCATTCGCTGTCATTCCATTCGTGCTTTGATATATCATAAACGAGGGACGATGTAGAGGGCCTAAGTTCCGCGAAATTTCCATAGGGGTCTGATTTTTGAAGCAAGTCGCCACCGTGCGTTTTTACCTCATATTTATAGCGGTCGTACTGCTTAAGGCCCGGCACAAACAACTCCCATATGCCCGATTCGCCCAACGCGCGCATGGGGTTGCGGCGACCGTCCCACGCGTTAAAATCGCCAATGACAGACACCCGTTTGGCGTTGGGGGCCCACACAGCAAATAAAACACCCTCGACGCCCTGGTGGGTCAGGGGATGCGAACCCATTTTATCATATATCTCATAGTGTGTGCCTTGACCGAACAGGTAACGATCCAACTCAGACATTACTGGCGAAAAGCTGTATGGGTCATAGGTTTCCCAACTCGTGCCATAGCCTTGTACTTCCAGCTTATATAAAAACCACTCGTCGCGATCCTTTATTGTCACTTCGAAGAATCCATCGCTGTGGATTTTGATCATAGGGTAACGGGAGGCGGGATCAGCAGCGTCCACCAGTGTGATAGCATTTGCTTGCGGTATAAAAGCTCTGCCAACCAGCAGGCGCCGTTTTTCACTAACCGCTTCGTGCAGCCCCAAGATGTGATGCGGATCACCGTGGGTCGAATCTATAATCTCTTTAAGTTCGTCAAGATCGATGGATAGCAAAAATATCCCTCCATTTGTGCGGAAATAACGGGCGTTTTGGTACTTGCGCGCCCAACTGATTTTAGTATATCATGATGAGGCCAGATTAACAATAAAAATACGAAAGGGTAGACAAAAAATGTATAATTGGTCACTTGACGAGCTGTATGTGTCGTTTGCCGACGAAGCGTACACGTCAGATATGTTGGGGCTGGAAGCCTCCATAACCGATCTTGTTAACTTTACGAATGAGCATTGTAAAAGCGAGCCGGACAGTTACGCAAAAGAAATTATCGCGCAATACATAGCCAAACGAGAGGCTTTGGAAAAGTACCTTAAACTGCTGGACTTCGCTTCGCTTAGCATCGCGGCCAACTGTGACGACGATGTCGCCATGAAAATGCAAGACCGGGTATATATGATATTAAACGAGCTAAGCGCGCCAGAGACTGTGTTTTCTTACTACCTAGCCGCAGTGGATAATTGGGGTGAGATAATACAAACGCCAGAGCTTGTGGAGCATTCTTTCGTCTTAAATGAGACAAGGGAATTTGCCAAGCATCTGTTAAGCGAGCGAGAAGAGGTTTTGCTGGCGAGACTGCGCACAACAGGTTCGGACGCGTGGTCATTGCTAAAAGATCAACTGACAGCCACGCTTATGGTCACGGCGCGTGAGAATGGGGAAGAGAAGCAGATGCCGCTAATGGTCGCGCGCAACCTGGCAAACGACGCAAACGCGGGCGTGAGAAAAGACGCCTACATAGGTGAGCTGAAAGCGTATGAAAAAATAGACAAACAATCCGCCGCCGCTCTTAACGCCATTAAGGGCGAGGCTATTACGGTTGCGAAGGCGCGCGGCTATAAATCTGTGTTAGACATGACTCTGCTTAGGTCTCGCATGGATGAGGAAATTTTGCAAGCCATGCTGGGTGCGATGAAAGACAGCCTGCCCGATTTTGAAAGGTATTTTCTCCACAAGGCAAAGCTACTGGGGCATGATGGAGCGCTGCCCTTTTATGATATTTTTGCGCCGGTGGGGCAGATAAATCGCAAATACACATACGAAGAAGCGTGCGAAGTCGTGTTTGACGTGTATGGAGCCTTTAGCCTCAACATGGAAGCATACGCCCGCCACGCGGTTCAGCATAACTGGATAGACGTGTACCCGCGCGAAAGTAAAACTGGCGGAGCGTTTTGCGCATCTCTTAACGACATACGCGAAACGCGTATACTACTCAACTTTGGCGGCGAATACGGTGATGTGAGTACAATCGCGCATGAGCTTGGGCATGGTTACCACGACCATTGCATGAAATCTGAAAAGCACCTTAACCGCGAATATTCTATGCCCATTGCGGAAACGGCATCCACCTTCGCGGAAACATTGCTTGCGCAGCGCGAGTTGGAAACGGCAAACGATAACGAAAGGCTGTTCATTTTAGAAAAAAGCATCACAGAGGCGGCTCAGGTAATTGTAGATATATACAGCAGGTTTTTGTTCGAAAGCGAGGTAATAGATCGTCGCCCAGAGGGTGTGCTAAGTGTGGGCGAATTAAAAGACGCCATGTTGCGCGCGCAAAAGGCCGCTTATCTTAACGGGTTGGATCACGATAAGTTGCACCCGTATATGTGGGTATGCAAGAGCCATTATTATTCCGCTGGCTATAATTTTTACAACTTCCCTTACGCGTATGGGCTATTGTTCGCAAAGGGGCTGTACGCGCAATATGAGCAAGACAAAACGGGTTTCCCCGACAAATACCGAAAGATGCTGTCACGCACAGGAAAAGCCAATCTTGCCGAGGTTGCGGCATCAATGGACATTGATGCGCGTGACAGGAATTTTTGGAAAAGCTCTTTGGATTTGATAAAGAAAGACATTGACGCTTTTTGCGCGATGTGAAATCAAAAGCGCCAATCCTAAATGGGTGATTATATCCACTCGCCAAATTTTCTCACATAAAACACCTTGATAAACTGCACTGTAACCGCGTACAGCGACAGCATCGCAAAGACGCACGGAAGATACCACACGCTCACCGGCGCCATGCTAACCGCTTCGCCAACGTAGGTGTACGGCAACGCTATGCCCGCGATGGACACCAGCAGCGTAGACGCCAGCAAGGGGAAGGATGCCCGGCTTTCAAAAAATGGCACCTTGCGCGTGCGTATCAAATGCACAATGAGCGTTTGTGACAGCAACCCCATGATAAACCATCCGGTTTGAAAATATGGCGCAAGTTCTGTGGTGTTGTACTTAAACACGAAAAACAACACCACAAAGGCAAATATATCAAACAGGGACGACACAGGCCCTAGCCCGAACATAAATCGCGCAATACCCTTGGCGTTCCATTTTTGTGGCTGTTTGATATAATCTTCGTCCATTCTATCCAGTGGTATGGCGATTTGACTAAAGTCGTACAACAGATTTTGTATCAATATCTGAATGGGCAGCATAGGTAAAAACGGTAAAAACACACTGGCGGCCAGTACGCTGAACATATTGCCAAAATTGCCCGATGCGGCCATCTTTATATATTTTACTATATTGCCAAAAGTGCGGCGGCCCTCGATCACGCCTTCTTCCAGCACCATCAGGCTCTTTTCCAACAGGATGATGTGGGCGGACTCCTTTGCAATATCGACCGCGCCGTCTACGGATATGCCGACGTCTGCCTGGTGCAGCGCGGGCGCGTCGTTGATGCCGTCGCCCAGGTAGCCGATTACATGATCGTTTTCCTGTAAGACGCGCACCACGCGAGCCTTTTGCGCGGGGCTTAGCTTAGCGAACAGGTTAACGCGTTCTACATAAGTTCCAAGCGCATTGTCGTTCATGGCGTCTACATCGCTGCCCAACAGGGCCTCGGGCGTGCTGAGGCCCACTTTTTTGCACACGGTGGCGGCGACTTTTTCATTATCGCCTGTGAGAACAACGACGCGCACGCCATGACCGCGCAATGCCTCTATAGCTTGCTTGGCGCTTTCTTTTGGCGGATCCAAAAAGCCAACGAAGCCCATCAGCACCATACGAGCCTCATCATTGACGCTGAATTCACCCTCGCCCGCGACTTTGTTCTTCTGCGCCACGGCGATAACGCGTAAACCCTCTTCGTTGAGCGTGTCGGATATCTTTAGCGCTTCCGCCTTTAAGCTATCGTCAAGCGGTATGGCTTTCCCCTGATACAACGCGTAGGAACATATTTTAAGCATCTCTTCAACCGCGCCCTTGGTGATAAGCTGACGCTTTTCCCCATCCGCCTCTTGCAAAACGACGGACATGCGCCTGCGGTTAAAATCGAACGGTATCTCATCTATTTTTCGATACGCGCGAAACCAGTCAAGGTTTCCCTCTTTGCGCGCGCGTTCTATAATAGCCAAGTCCATCAGGTTTTTCATGCCTGTCTGAAAGTAGCTGTTGAGAAAGGTGTGTTTCAGAACGCCGCGATCGTCGTTGCCATAAACATCCAGATATTTCTCCAGTACGATTTTATCTTGGGTTAGCGTGCCTGTTTTGTCAGTGCAAAGCACATCCATAGCGCCGAAGGACTGTATGGAGCTTAAATTTTTTACAATCGTTTTATGCTTAGCCATAGTAAGAGCGCCTTTGGCAAGCGTGCTGGTCATTATCATGGGGAGCAGCTCGGGCGTTATGCCAACCGCGACCGACATGGCAAACAGGAAGGCGGACACCCAATCATTCTTTGTAAAACCATTGATCAAAAAAATTACTGGCACCATAATCAGCATAAGCCGCAACAGGAGTCCGCTAACGTCTGATATGCCACGCTCGAAACTGGTTTGGGCTTTTTTACCGGTCAATTCCCGCGCCAGCGTGCCTAGGTACGTATGGTTGCCTGTGGCGATCACTATGGCGCGCGCCGCGCCGGAAACGACATTTGTACCCATAAAGCCTATGTTTACAGCTTCAAGGGCGGTTTTGGGGGGCGCTTTTATCTGTGAAAATTTCTCCACAGGTTCAGATTCGCCAGTCAGTGCCGCCTGACCTATAAATAGATCCTTTGCGAAGAGAATCCTCAAGTCTGCCGGCAGCATATCCCCGGCAGAGAGGTGAACGATATCGCCCGGCACCACGTCATGCATGGGTATCTCGGTAACTTTGCTGTCGCGTAACACGGCGGTATTGCTGCTCACCATTTCTTTAAGCCGCCGCGCGGCGTTGTCAGACTTAAATTCTTGAACGAATTGAACTACGCCGGACACCACCACCAGCGTAACGATGATGATCACCGTAGCCCACGACGGCTCGCTGGCCGTCACCATTTCTGTAATAAACGACACTGCGGCGACAAGCAGCAGTACAATAGAAAAAGGGCTGGTAAACGATAGCAAAAACTTTACGAACACTGGAGTTGGCTTCGCCTCTTCAATGATATTGGGTCCTTTTTCATCCAATATCTCTTCAGCTTGTTCGGAAGAAAATCCTCCCACTTGCGTTCCGTAGGTCATATACAACTGCTCGTCAGTAAGTATGGACGAAAGCAGCACTTCGCGCTCCATCTGTTTTTTTTCAAGCGCGCGGATAAGTTCTGTTTTGCTTGTTCTTTTTTTTGCCATACAAAAAACACCGCCTAAATAATATTCCCCCTCGTTATTTAGGACCCGGCAATTTTTAAAAACTAAAAACATGCCGCAGGGAATATAAAAAAGATCGGTGTTTTAACAAACACAAGGAAAAAAGCGCAACGCAACCTTGCACTCGTAGTTTTGCGCTGTTAGCAGTCCGGCCAAAGAATTTTATAATCAAAGGCATAACCGATTATAATCAAAGACATAGCCGAAGGCGAACGCGCAATAGGACATCTTTATTATATTCCCAAAAAATACTTCGAGGGTGGTCCTCAATGCTCATTCTCTCACCTCTGGTTATTTAACTGCACAAAGGCTGCTAAAATTTACAGCCCGTATTTCTTCTTGAATTTCTCGACGCGGCCTCCGGCCTCCACAAGAATTTTTTGCGAACCGGTATAAAATGGGTGGCACTTGGAGCACACTTCAACATGAATGGATTCTACAGTAGAACCGGCGATAAACTCATTGCCACAGTTGCAACGTACCTTGGCCTGATAATATTTTGGGTGCAAACTCTCTTTCACTCTAGATACACCTCACCTTCATCGCGTAATGCAAGTTGCATTATAGCATGTGATTCTAAGGTTGGCAAGTAAGATTTTCGTGATGTGTGGCTATTGTAAGGCAGAGAAGCTTGGTAAGTTGTAAAATAAATTGTCCTAAATAAAAATGTTCCAATTCATGCCATTCTCTGATAAGCTGAGATCACCACAAAACAGCGAAGGAGAATGAAGGAATTGGAACAGCTTGATA
>JAISGK010000005.1 GCA_031263155.1 Clostridiales bacterium | reverse complement strand
GCTCCGCGCCCTTGACATTTCCGCCTTTCCCAAGTCTGGGAAATACGACGATGAACTCATTCGGGCGGCTGGAACTTTATCCGACACTCTTATTACCCACTTGAAATAGCGAAGACCCTTCTTTTATCGCGTTGTTCCCGCTTGTCACAGTAATGTCGAACACGGGCGCGTCGCCCGCCGCCTCGCGCTGGCGCTCGTTCAGCGACGAGGGCGCGACCGCTTTCAGCGATACGGACACATTGCCGCCAGAGCGTTCCGCTATCGAAGCCGCCGCTGCGGCCTCGAACGCCACAGACCCCTGCGGCAGTTTTATCTCCACGGCGAGTTCAGCCTCAGCCAGCTTCGCCAGCGCCGCCGCCGGCAGTTCCGCCGATGTCGCGTTCGCCGCAGATGTGAGGTCTATGGAAGCTGTTTGCGACGATTTGCGGATGATTTCATTTACTTTGTTTTCGGGTAGAATAAGCGTTATGAAGTCCCCTGCCCGAGTATATTCGACGCTTACAGCGCCATCAGCCGCAGTAACGGTACTCGACGGGTTTGATGCCGTACTTGTTCCACTGCCTACGCCACTGCCGCCTCCGGTATTCGTCCAATGCGCATAAACTGTTACATCAGCGGCAAACACCGTGTCCACGGTAATCTGTGACCCGCCAGATGCAGCAGTATACCAACCGTCGAAACGGTAACCACTGTATTCCGGAACGGGAAGACTTGCCAGCTTGCCCCCCGTCCCTGTCAGAGCGTTTGCCGGCGAAACCGCCCCGCCATTGGCGTTGAATGTAACAGTGTATATCGCAGCGCCGGTTGTAACTGTATCCGACGCATATTCTCCGTCGCCTACGGAGTTGAATGCGGCGACACTTACTGTATATGTCGTATCAGCAGCGAGATTGGTAAACGTGTATTCGGTTGCTAATGCTGAGAGTATTATCGGATTGCTGTCGCCGACTTTCACGCTGTACCCGCCTATCGGCGCGCCACCGTCAAACTCTGGCGGAGTCCACACAAGTGTGATGCTATCCGTTCCTGCAGTGACCGTCAAAGCCGATGGCGCCCCGGGAGATGAGGCCGGGATAGCAATGCCGGAATTCGCTGTAAGCGAGCCGGTGTGAGTATCTGACAACGATGTTATAACTATGTTTATTATCTTGCCGGCATCTTCGGGCACCACCTGATATACCGCATCTGTCGCGCCTGGTATTGCAACACCATTTCTCATCCATTGTTCGCTCATTAGTACATCGCCTAAGGCTGGGGCAATTGTATATGACAACGTATCCTCATCTTTATCCAGGCTTACCGTACCAGTTAACACGGTTTTCGATACCTCAACAGGGGCGCTGTCTAAACTGCCGCTGTAGTCCGCGCTTGCGGTAACCGTAACGTAAATTGATGAGGACGATAATACATCCTCTGATGTTACAGTATATGTACTGCCGGTCGCTGGTTCACCAGAACCGTCGTTCCATTGATATATCAATCCCGCTTGCGCTTCCTGCGGCGTTACACCTGTCACAATTGCGGTAAGCACCGTATCTGCTGTGATTGGAGAAGCGTTCGCGCCGATCGTTACGGCACCGGCGATGGCTATCGGCGCTATATGTGTTTGATCGGACGCTGATGTTCCCGTAAAGTCCGAATTGTCGGCTGCGGTCACCTCTACGGAGATATTCTTGTTTGAGTCCGCAAGCGTCAAAACGTATGATGGGTTCACAGCTCCACTTATTTCAGAATCGTCACGCTTCCACTTATATAAAAAGTCCCCAGACTGCGCGAGCTCCGGTTGGACGGAGGTCAACGTCGCCGTCAGCACACCGCCCACCTCGCCATCCCCGTTTATCCCAGGCTTTCCCGAGATGCTCTGCTTCTCCGCCTGCGCTTCCGTAGATATCAGAGTTCCGGAATAATCGGAATCGGCTGCGGCTTTCGCGACAAAGCGCACGTATTTATTGGAATATTTTGAAGTCAATGTCAGCCCGTCCGCTGTATCATCTGTCACATCTATCCAGTCGGAATCTGAAGACGGCTTCCATTGCCAAGTCACATCATAACTTGCCGCATCGCTAGGAACAGCGTCCGCGAGATCAACTGTGAGCGTATTGCCGACAGCAGCATTGCCGTTTATCGTGACAGTTCCGCTCACTGGATCGGCGAGTTTGATGATCCCCATTTTAAGCCCAACTCTATCTTCTACCCACATATAACCGTCATGGTATTCAGAATAAACAAAGTTGTTGGTATAGTTATAACCCTCGGGCAACGCAATTTCATTGCCATCTGCATCTTTAAAATTTCTTGAACCTGAAAAATATTCTCGGGAACCGGAATCATTTTCGTAACTCCAGGTATCCCATGTTATGTTGTTAGGATATATCAATTCGTCTTTTGGCGGCTCGTCTTCATAATTAAATACGCCATCAACCAGGTCGCCTTTCGTGTCTATATAATAATACTCATATTCGTAAGAGTCTTCATTTCCAATTCGTTTAGCCAACCTTGCATACCCGTTGTTGAAGCTATCGACATACCAATATTCGGCTAAATCATCTTTGCCAAGACCATCAGCAATCTCAGCCTCTCCATCAGAATATCTAAGAAATGCGTATGATCTAGAACCATCTTCATTATTTTTTGAAATCAAAAGCAATCCGTTGTGAAATTCAAAATATGATGCGATCTCAAATCCTTTGTAGTCTTCCCCCTCGCCACTCTTTGGTATTTGTATCCCAACCTTTTCCCCAGCTCTGTTTATAAACCAACGATAAGCGGTTATGTTTGGGGATGTGCCACTGTATAAAAGTATCTGGGCAAGTCCGCTTTCTGGATCAAAATCGCCAACGCTGCCGACTCTATAGCCATCAAACGCAGGCCATACAAATGGATCATTTATATCCTGCGAGGCTTTTTCCAAGCTGTAATAGCCGTATTTGTATACACTATTTGTCCGATCATTGCGATACCATTCATAATTGGTGACAGCCGCCATTCCACCGCTAAATGCGTTGAAATTTACGATCCCGCCAAGATGATCATCTGTATAATTCGTGTAATAGGAGTCGTACTGCGGTTCGGCGAACACTTTGAATATGTATTCAGAAACTGCCGCTTTCGCGCTTGCCGGTATGAACCCGAGCAAAAAGATGACAACCAGAGCTGCGGAAAATAATGACTTAAATTTTTTCATATGTTTTCTCCCTCGCTTCTCTCATAGTATTTGAATTTAACTTAACCGAAATCATTGTTTTTGTATTTCAAAAGATATTTATACAGTGGATGCTCTGTTTGCTCAGCCATTACACGTATCTCTTCGGCTTGGAGGCTGTACTTTTCTCTTTCGCTCTCCGTAATGTTGAGAAGAATAGAATCCAGCAACTCATAGCCATCAGGCAAATATCGCGCCAACTGTATGCATTGTATTGCCGAATCCGCTGCCTCGGTATATCTGCCGAGGTACAGCAGCGCCTTCGCGTATCGATATTCGTCCAGCGCTGTTTTTAGCTCGTCGCGCATATACTCCGCAACAACACTTTCGGGGGCTACCCCTTGGTTTTCCCACATCTCAAGGTTATACAATCCCAGGCGAGCAGTGATGAAACCACAGAATATAATTGCCGCCATCCCGCCCGCGTACCTTGAGTATTTGTTCAATGGGATTCCATTTGCAAAATCCGGTGCGATGAGCAAAACCAATAAAATTATTAACGATAGAAACCCGAAAGTTATGTCAACCAGCCCATGAAACAGCAGCATAATAGCAGCTATGTGGCGCGGCAAGAGTCCGGATTCGCGAATCCTTCTAATCCAAATGGCAATAAGCAATCCAAATGCCACAATAGCCAACATGCCCGCATCCACACCAATTTCAACGAGATAGCTATGCATTTTAGCCGAGCTGTAGAATGCGGATTGAAGCTCCAACACGCGCAGGCCCCACAGTCCGGGTCCGATTCCAAGCGGGTTGTGCAACATGACCACTGTTCCGTCCGATATCTGGATCAAACGGTCAAGATACGACGCCACTATTTGATTTGCCCCTCTGATGTATAACAATACAACACCTCCAGATACGGACACGCCAAGCAGCGAAAGAAATACTTTCCACTTTTTACTAACAAACAAGTACAGCATCCACGCGAGGAGATACGTCGCGATTGCGCCAATTGATTGCGTTAGCAGTAATACAAGCTCGAATACGAAAGCAATATGTTTTTTTCGTGTTTGGATATATGTTCTCGTTATAAACGCGCAAACGGCGAAGAAAATCCCAGCTGCGTTGGCGTATCGGAATGTCCCTTGCAATCTTCCTTCAAAGCTGGCTTCTGCGAAATCTATGATTCCCAAAAACGTCGCGATCCCTAATATCGCTGCGATGATCCCAGACAAGAGTATGACTGTGGCTATATTCAAGTTTTTTAGATTATAGATCACTGTCAATGCGAGTATTGCGGTAAACAATTTCTCTACTTGCACCAAACTTTCAAAATGTGCCCCGTGAAGAAGTGCGGAAATTATATAAAGTGAAACCAACAATAAGCACAGGAGCGTGATGGGTTTCGGCGGGAGCTTTTTCGCAGTTAATATAGCGCCCGCCGCGAATATCGCTCCGAAAATGCCCCAAGACATATCCGAAAATCCGCCCTGCCAAATAACTGCAAGCACAATAACCATAACTGCAATATAATTCGCGGCGTTGCCGCGCTGTATGCCTATCGTTTTCATGAGGTAGTTGCGGAAGAGGTATCAATATCTATGTAACAAATCGTTAGCACCAACACAATAGCAAAGATACGCTTTTTCATCTAGAATTGCCTCCTACAACTTTTTTACACCACTCGCCAACGGCAGACCGCACAAGTGCGCAGCCGATGATCTCGGTATCCCACACTCTCAAAAGGTCTACCTTTTGAGAGTGGCTGTTTTGCGGCTAGAATATACCATATGTGAGAATAAAAGGCAAGCGTTTTCGCAAAATAATTTTGATAATTACATGGAATTATGTATTTGTCGTAATTAATCGGGATATGTAACCGGGGTGGGCGGCAATTTTGGTGACTCTCAAAAGGTAGACCTTTTGAGAGTGGTTATTTTTGCCCGCAGCGCCGTGGCGCGCAACTCGCACAGACGCGCGGCGGAGCGGTTGAAATCCAGCCGCCTATGTGCGATAATGGTCTCATCGACAGGAGGGATCGTAATAATGCGGTATTTTAACATTGCGGGGCCGTGCAACAAGGCGGAGCACTACATGATAGAGGCAGCGTCCCGCCTTAGCGGGGTCG
>JAISGK010000110.1 GCA_031263155.1 Clostridiales bacterium | reverse complement strand
GCCCGTGAGCCTTTTTGCGCCTCGCCAATATCGGGTAACCTTGAGCGGTTTTCGGGTGCGGCCGCGCCCTACGAGATCATACCCACTGACTGCCGCGCGCCCAAATTTGGAAAACGCACCTTTAGAGGTATATACTTCTGCTATTGCCATATAATCGCCGACGCGTCGAACACAGGCCCGTCGGCGCAAATTCTTTTGTACGCCGCGCTATCCTTTAGCGCAACGGGGCAGCACAGGCACGCGCCTACGCCGCACGCCATATGTTCCTCCAGTGAAACCCACAAGGGGATACCGGCTGATTGCGACAGCCCTGTTAGGGCTTTCAGCATGGGGACGGGGCCGCAGGCGCAAACCATTTCAAAATTGCCTATCGTTTCTCTTATCAAGTCAATGACAGTGCCCTTATGAGCGCTAATTGTCTGCTCTGTCTCGTCGTAGCTCACATCGAAGTCAATAAGCCCTTTAAAATCCGCTCGCAGTATTTCCCACTCGGGGGAACGAAAGCCGAACGCACCAAACACCTCAACGCCCGCGCGTCTAAATGTTTTGGCGAGATACAGCAATGGAGACACTCCCAAGCCGCCGCCGACCAACAAAACCCGCTTGGCTTTTTGCGTGTCACCCTTTTTCGTGGTAAAAGCGTTGCCAAGCGGAGCGACAAGCCTTAAAGAGTCATTCCGCTTGAGTTGGGCCATGGCGGCCGTCCCCTTGCCTACTACGCGGTATACTAGCCGCATTACGCTATTTTCGTAGTCGCAAACGCTAATGGGGCGCGGAAGAAGCATATCTGTGCCATCAAGATAAACGTTGGCAAATTGCCCCGGTTGCACAAACAGACCAGGAGCGTTAACACGCAGGTCAAAAATATCAGGCGCTATGCGCTTGTTGGACAGTATGCAGCCTGTCATAACCAACCCTCCCAAAAAACAATTATATAGGCGGTGAAGATATGGCGCCTGCCGTTATCACATATTGAATTGGCCTATAGCTTCTACGCCCAGCGCGGATTGTTTCAGACCCGACTCCATTACATCCAGCAAGGCGCGAACCGTATCTAAACTAGTCATAATTGTGATGCCGCTTTCGGCCGCCGCGCGACGTATCTTAAACCCGTCGCTGTTAACATTGTTGCTGCGGCTGGGTATATCCACTATCAAATCAATAAGTCCGCTTCGTATTATGTCTAGCACATTGGGGATACCCTCGCCTATCTTTTTAACCTCCATTACGCGCATGCCCTGATTGCGCAGCGCCAGCCCCGTACCCTCCGTGGCCAAAAATTTTGTGTTAAACCTGTAAAACCGCTTCGCCAACTGCATAAATTCATTTTGATCGCGCTTGCGAACAGTCGCCAAAACAAGGCTGCCTGTGCCTGGTATTTGCGTGCCGGCGGCTACAAAGCCCTTCATCAACGCCTCGTTAAGCGTTTTGCCCATCCCCAGAACTTCCCCCGTAGAACGCATCTCAGGTCCAAGCGATACCTCTACCAAGGGCAATTTCTCGGTAGAAAATATGGGCACCTTAACCGCCACAATGTCCATTTCGGGGTATAATCCCGTTCCATAGCCAATGTTCGCGAGTTTTTCGCCCAGCATGGCGCGGGTGGCCAAATCAATGACCGGCACCCCCGTTACCTTGGTGATGTATGGCACAGTGCGCGACGAACGGGGATTTACCTCTATGATATATATATCACCGTTGTATTCGATAAATTGTATGTTGATCATACCCGTAACCTTTAAAGCGAGCGAGATGCGCCGGGTTATATCCAATATCCTGTCTTTTGTGGCCTGAGAAAGATTTTGGGGAGGGTATATGGAGATGCTGTCGCCAGAATGTACGCCCGCGCGCTCCAGGTGCTCCATTATGCCGGGTATTAGAATGTCTTCCCCGTCGCAAATGGCGTCTACCTCTATTTCACGCCCTTCCAGGTAGCAGTCTATCAGCACGGGATTTTTGCTGTCTTTTTCGAACGCGCTGGTTAAGTATTCACGCAGCCGCGTTTCATCGTATGTTATCTCCATGCCTTGTCCGCCCAGTACATAACTGGGGCGCACAAGCAGCGGGAAGCCGAGCCGAGCCGCGTTGGCTATGCCTTCTTCCACACTCCATACCGCTTTGCCGCGCGGTCGCGCTATGCCCAGCCGCTCCAGCAGCGCGTCAAATTTTTCCCTGTCTTCCGCAACATCTATCTGCTCCGGCTTTGTGCCAAAGATGGGAATATTCATTTCTCTAAAAAATTTCGCCAGCTTTATCGCTGTTTGCCCGCCAAATTGCAGTATCGCGCCGTCAGGCTTTTCTTTTTCTACCACGTTAAGCACGTCCTCTTCCGTGAGGGGCTCAAAGTACAGTTTATCTGAGGTATCAAAGTCTGTGCTGACGGTTTCTGGGTTATTATTTATAATAATTGTCTCTATGCCCAATGTTTTAAGGGAGAGCACAGACCGCACCGAACAATAGTCAAACTCTATGCCCTGACCAATGCGAATGGGGCCGGAACCTATAACCAGCACTTTTTTTCGGTCGGAGGGGGTAGATTCATCCTGCTCGTCATAGGTTGAATAATAATAGGGGGACACCGCCTCGAACTCACCCGCGCATGTATCAACCATTTTGAAAACGGGATTTATATTCCATGTTTTGCGTAGCTCATACACCTTGGGCGGAGAACATTTTAAAAGGTCGGCTATAGCTTTGTCCGAAAAACCTTTGCGTTTGTAGAACAACAGCTTTTGCGGGCTCAGCCTCTCTAGCGTGTGCGTCTTTAATTCCTCTTCCCAGTTCACGATGTTTTTTATCTTGTGGATAAAGAAAGGATCCATACCGGTTATTTCGCATACCTTGTTTACTGTACAACTGCGGCGCAGCAGTTCCGCGAGATCAAAGATGCGTTCGTCGTCGGGGGTTTTTATCTGACGTTCCAATTCGGCGGTGGTTTTAAGCGCGGAAGACTTGAGCTCCAGGCCGTACTGCCCTATCTCCAGAGAGCGGACGCCCTTTAGCAATGTTTGCTCGAAATTTGCGCCAATGGCCATAACTTCACCTGTAGCCATCATTTTTGTGCCCAAAGTGCGTTTGGCATGACGAAACTTATCGAATGGCCACTTGGGGATCTTGAGCACAACATAGTCCAAAGTGGGTTCGAAGCAGGCGTATGTCTGTCCGGTTACCGCGTTGATAATTTCATCGAGGTGGTAGCCCAGCGCGAGTTTTGCCGCTACTTTCGCTATGGGATATCCGGTCGCTTTGGAGGCAAGCGCGGACGAGCGCGACACGCGGGGGTTTATCTCGATAACCGCGTAATTATAGCTCTTTGGATCGAGCGCGAATTGAATGTTGCAGCCGCCAATTATCTTTGCCGCGCAAATGATCTTTATCGCCGCGTGGCGCATCATCTGGTATTCTTTGTCCGAGAGGGTCTGCACCGGGGCGACGACAATGCTGTCACCCGTATGCACTCCAACCGGATCCACGTTTTCCATAGAACATACCGTAATACAGTTGCCCGCTTTGTCGCGCATTACCTCGTACTCTATCTCTTTCCAGCCTTTTATACTGCGCTCAATAAGAGCCTGGCCCACGCGCGAAAGGTGCAGGCCCTGCGATAAAATTTCACGCAGCTCAACCTCGTTTTCGGCTATGCCGCCGCCAGTACCGCCAAGTGTGTATGCCGGCCTTACGATTACGGGGTAGCCGATTTTATCGGCAAAGGCGCAACCGTCCTCCACTGTCGTGACGATTTCACTATCGACGATAGGTTCATCTATGCTTTCCATAAGTTTCTTAAAGCTGTCGCGGTCTTCCCCTTTTTTTACAGACTCTATAGACGTGCCGATAACCCGCACACCATACTTGCTAAGCACCCCATTCTCGTAAAGCTCCACAGAAAGGTTAAGCCCTGTTTGCCCGCCCATGCCGACGATAATGCTGTCGGGGCGTTCTTTGGCTATAACTTTTTCTACAAATGTGGGCGTGAGCGGATCTATATACGTGTGGTGCGCCACGCCATAGTCGGTCATGATGGTCGCGGGATTGGAGTTTATAAGAACTACTTCAACCCCTTCTTCGCGCAGCGCCTGGCAAGCCTGTGTACCCGAATAATCAAACTCTGCGGCCTGGCCTATAACTATAGGACCAGAGCCGACAACAAGCGCTCGTTTTATACTCAACTCTTTTGGCATAATGCCTACCTCCATTCCCGTAATGCCTGATGTACTCAAAAAAATAACAACAGCAATGGGAAAATCCAATCACTATTGTTATGCGATAAAATTTATAAAGGATATAATTTTACATACCAAATAAAAATATGCAGCGTTCACGCACACCTCCGGCTTACGAAGTCTCATGCTTCGAACTATGGGTTGATTATAGCATATGCGGCTTTGAGGTGTAAAGAAATAATTTTCTCACAAGCCTATACGGTGAAAGTCCTCCGATTCAATGCTCATCGCTGTTCGCCTGCAATGTCTACTCGGCTGCTCCCGTTTCTTCGAACAAATGGGAGAGTTCGGTTAAATTTTCTCCATCAAGGCCGATACTATACAATACTGGATAAGGGGCCGTAGAGTCATCATCTTCTCTGGAATCCATAAAATACAGCAAATCATTTGCCGCGCCCATATCAGTATAATTTATGAAATTATTCATATAATCACATAATTTAGTCGCGCTATTTCCATCCAAGTCCATTTTATAGACGCCATCTCCACTAACGCTGTAGTAAATATTATCATCATAAACAATTAACGATCTACACCATCCGGTTCCATCTTTTAGCAGAATTCTGTCTTTGCCATTTAGATCACAAGAGACAATTTGTCGATCCGTTTCATTGGCATAATATATCCTATCTTCATATATGTTGATCCATGTCGAGTTTTCATCATTAATTTTTGTCTTTTCGCTGCCATCCAACCTCATTTTTTGTATGCTCCGGCCATCCTGCCCTAACGTATAGTATATCCAATCATCTAAAATGGCCATGCTTACTGTGCCCGCTTCTGACAGTTGCGTAATGGCGCCTGTTTTGGCGCTAACCTTATAGATGCCATTTAGTCCATCCAGCAATGACAAGAATGAGCAATAAATAAAATCGTCTACGAGAAGTATCTTTTGAGCCTCATCAAGCTCGCTTTCACTTTCAAAAGTCGTCACTATTTCTTCATCTTCTCCAGTATCTCTTATCCTGTAAATGTTGTAATGGCGTGCATCGGTTGAAACAGTAGTCGCAAAATATACCCAACCGTCTGAATAATTTATGAATTCCTGCAAATCTCCTACTTTCAGGATTGTTTCTTCATTGCTAATCAAATCCAGTTTTGTCAGCGCGCCCTGATGAAACACATGCTTGCTTCTCACAGGTTTAGCATAAAATAAGCATCCCCCGCCCAGCGCGACCACCGAATTGTTCACGGCATTGCCTTCTCGTAGCGGTATTTCAGATATAGCGGGGGATTGCGCGCTATCGGCGTCATTATTTTCGGTTATCGCGGGTTCGGAAGATTCAGGTTCGGAAGATTCAATATCTTCTTGAATTTCCTCGCTTGTGCCAATTAATTCGCTGTTGTCGGCGTCAGCCTCCGCAGATCCTCTTGCGCCCTTGCAAGCGCACATGCTGAAAAAAAGCAAAAAAGCAACTAACATAGCTCTAAAAGCTTTAGGGAACATGGAAGTTTCTCCTTCAAAATTAATGGCGTTACTATGCAGTATTCTAGCCTAATCTGGACACATTTGCAATTCTAAATAATGGCATTTTGGTTCTGCAATCAACAATGACTTGTTTAGCATACATCTCCAAGCCCAGCCCTCAAACAAAAATCTAAAGTTGCTAGGCACTATCAGGTTCATAGTCTCAAAAAAATCATAGATTCAGTAAACCTTTGTCGCTTCTCGACATAGTATAACATGTACGATAAATTCAAAAAGAAAGGAGGTTATGTGAATGCCAAGCGCTTTTGTTAATAAAAGTGGAACCAGCGTTAATGTCTACAGTGATCCGAGCGCTACTGGAAATATTATAGGCCAGATAGTGCCCAATGAGGTCTTCATCTGGTACGGCGCAGAGGGGAACGTAGCAATTTACTTCGTCAATCCCAGCGGGAACTTTGTTCCAGGCTGGCTTGACGAAGGGTCTTTACCTACTGGCTTATCCACCGGTATAATACAATACCCTTACCGTACTCTCAACGGCTATTATGTTTTTAAACTTAGGCGAAGTGCTACAGTCAAAAATTCATCGGGCTCAAACGTTACTACTTTCGCCAGTGGTTCTGAAGTTGCTTGCAATAGCAATACTGTTGGTCAAAGTTATCCAAACTTCAAGCACATTGTTGGTACAGTGAATGGCAATACCATAGATTCCACCTACAATGGCTATTTCGTAGACATGGGATTTAATTACGGCTCTAGCGGATCAACAATGACGCTATACGGAACTTACTAAACCTGCTGAATTTATCATTTTCTTACTGTACGTACCACAAGCAATGAAAGCCTCTGGTTATATAACGGAGGCTTTTTTATATATGCTATCTTTTCGTGCGGAGATTCTGCTTATTGACTACGTATTGAACACGTGTCATAATGCATGTGGTCATTTTAACCACAAAGAGGAGGTCCACCAATGACAGTGGCTGAATTCATACGCCAGCTCCTTTTCACCTATATAAATCTAGTGAAATCTCTTGTTTTCTCCAGACACTATCAAAGAACCGATAGCCGGAAGTGGCATGAAAGTCATTTAGTAACCTTCAAGGAGGAAGCTCTCAAGGCGCGCAGCATAATACCACGCGCG
>JAISGK010000102.1 GCA_031263155.1 Clostridiales bacterium | reverse complement strand
GAGGATGCTATTCAAAAGTCAAGATTATTTATGTGAACAAATCGTTAATTTTTTGTTCAGGTATTTCCTCAAAATAATTGTTTTTGTTCCTCATTCTGTTAGGTTGTTGACATTGCATAAATAAGTACCGGCAACACAAGCAATACGAGATCCATACGTGTTAGTATGAGCAGCGCCGCTGTTAAAGCTAATTTGAACAATCTTGTTTTGCACCAAACTATAGTTCCGAATAATTGAATACAAAATATAGCCAAAAGCAAAAATTCAATTGAATTCTCTAATCCAGAAGTAGAATAGTCGATAAAACTTTTACTGAGAATCAATACCGTTAACGGAATAATAGCAATATGTGTTTTATCGTAGCTATTCTGATGACTATTATCCCCCACCCACCCCGGAAATTTGGGGCAATTTTCCAGCCAATAAGAATACTCCCGCGAGCGAAGTTGTAATATTTATGAGCAGAAGTGAATAGAATGGCTCGCCAGAAATCCAGCTTATGATTATGTACACAAACACTAATAAAGGATTTGTATAACTCTGAACGCGCTCCCCGACATTGAACACAAGTCCATATCCGTTTTGAAAATTCCTAACCGTGCCATAAGCAATAAAACCGTCATCAGCCACCCATGCAGTTAGGATGACCTCTACGATATAAATGGCCATTAATAGCCAAACCATTGAATGAATAGGGCTATGAATTTTTAATAGCAATGCTGCCTTTTCTGCAATTCTGTTTTTAGCCTTAACCAACGTCTTCTCTCCTACGCTGAATAAATATCTTTAGTGCCGTCTGCTTTCTCCACACAAATATCGTACATAGCAACTTTTACACAGTCCTCATCAAAACTCATACCATGCACAACAAGTGGAGGTATTTCAAACATATCTCCTTGGCTGAAAGTATAATTTTCCGTGATGTCGCCTTTTTTCGCTTCGAGATGGACTCTGCCGCTTACCACATAAAATATTTCTGTGCTTATTTTGTGATAATGTCCACCCCGGAACGATTCTGCCTTACTTATTAAAACATTCACTTGCTCATATCCCATATGAACAAGTTGTGTTAGCGACCCTCGTTCATCAGTGAAAGTGAAATCCGGCTTAATTGTTTGAATCAACATTATTTCGTCCTTCTGCCAAAATTTGTTCATATACACGATATAATCCATCGCGCAAGTTTATCATAGGTTTCCAGCCAAGTTCAAATAGTTTTGAAGAATCAAGCAGCCTTCGCGGCGCGCCGTCCGGTTTGAGCGTATCGTATACCAATTGCCCATTAAAAGCGAATAGTTCCGATAAAATTCTAATTACATCGTTTATTGAAACTTCCTCTCCCGTGCCGATATTTATCGGGTAAGGTGATGAGTAGTATTGCACCAGAAAAATCAATGCTTCTACACAGTCGTCAATATGCAGAAACTCGCGCGTTGGTTTGCCTGTTCCCCATATTTCCACAACGCCAGTCTCTACAGCTTTGGTAAATTTCTCGAACATCATCGTTATGAAGTTTTGCTTGGTATCGTGCGAAGAACCATATATGTTGCCAAGAATACACGATATGAAATCGTCGTTGTACTGCCTACTATAATACTCGCACAGCTTTATTCCCACAGCTTTAGCAAGACCATATGGTTCATTGCTTGGATCAAATTCGGATGTGAAAAGCTCCGTCTCCTTTGTCGGAAAGCGAACATCACGCGGATACACCCAAGAAGACGACACAAACAATAGCTTCTTTGCACCGTACATATGCGCCGAGTGAATTACATTCGACTCAATGGCAGTATTTTCGTACAAATATGGTGCGGGACGTTCAAGATTATCTATTAGGCTACCTATGTTTGATGCAAGAAGAAACACATATTCGGGTTTTTCGCTTTCGAAAAACGCCTCTACATCCACCTGACGCACCAAATCAAGTTCGCTATGAGTTTTTGTTATCAGATTTGTATAGCCTATACAGTGCAATCTATTTGCGAGAGTTGTTCCAACCAGGCCGCTGCTACCGGCTATATATATTCGTGAAGTCTTTTCCATCACGCCACCCTCCTTTTTGCAAAAAGAGCGAACAATGGCAGGCTAAAACATACTATGAAAGTATGATTTACCTCCCCCCCCCCCCCCCGAATTTGCCGGCTTCTTAGCATATGCTGCATATGCTTGATAAGTAAGGCGTATGCCATCTTTGTTATTAATTTGAGGCTTCCACCCTAGCGAAACCAATCTAGAGCAGTCTAGCAAACGTTGCATTACGCCTTCAGGTTTTGTAGTGTCAAAAACAAGTTTGCCTGTATAACCGGAGATTTTCTTCAGCATTTCCGCCAATTCTCGCATTGAAATATCAGTTCCGGTACCGACATTGAGCGGTTCGACCCCATCATAGTTGTTCATTAAGAACACACAAGCATCTGCAAAATCATCTGCATGCAAAAACTCACGCCTAGCATTCCCTGTTCCCCAAATTATAACTTGTTCCGTGTTATCGCGTACACCTTCATAAAATTTGCGAATGTTAGCGGGTAATACATGTGCGGTTTTTGGATCATAGTGGTCGTTAAAGCCATACATGTTGTTTGGAATGAGCGAAATGAAGTCTGTGGCGTATTGTCTTCTGTAGTGCTCGCATAGTTTGATACCTATTATTTTCGCAAGTCCGTATGCTGCGTTTCCAGTATCTAGCTCTCCCTTTAATAGTGAATCCTCAGAAATCGGTTGTGGGGCATCCTTGGAATAAACGGCGGCGCTTGCTACAAAAAGCAGCTTCTTGCACCCATTAATCGCAGCAGAGTGTATAACATTCTGTTGAATGGATAAGTTTTGATAAATAAAGTCAGCTGGATACGTGATGTTTGCGAGTATGCCCCCTGCACGTGCTGCTACGAGAAATACATATTCCGGTCTTTCCTCAACAAAGAAATCTTCTACATCTTTTTGCCTGGTTAAGTCAAGCTCGTCATGTGTACGTACAATTAAATTTCGATAGCCCAACGATTGCAGCTTACGCATTAATGCGGAACCGACCAAACCACTATGGCCCGCAACATAAATTTTCGAGGTCTTGTTCATACCTGTCTCCCAACTTTCGGAAAGTACTTATCCACTATTTTCATCGCATCGCCCATACAAATATCCATGTTTGCATAGTGCCAGTATGCCCAACGACCAAGTAAATGAAAGTTATCTACATCAGCAAAATAATCTCGGAACATTTTTGTATTTCGTTCATATCCCTTGCTGTGTACTACATAAGCGTATTTCGCAAATGCGCTTCCGAATTGCCGTTTTAATCCTAGTTCATTCGGCACTATTCCTTCGCGTAATATAAAATCGTTTGGCACATCAAATTTTTCACCAATTAACTCAATGGCGCCATTACCTGCCCCAGAATCAGGCGAAGCGACCGAACACATGGAGGTCATATAGCCAACTCTATGTGCGCGATAATTGTTTTCTGGCAGGTACAACCAATGGATATCCGATGGTATGGAATTAAAAAATACTGATGTATGGCTGTTATACACAAGTTGCCCAATGGCGCTAACGACACTTTGCGGCAAGGTCATCATATTGGGCATTTCGACAATAGGTAGCGTAGATACAACACTGTCGTAGGTCTCGGTACCATTAATAATCCACTTATCCCCACTTTTTTCTATGCGTTCTACCGGAGTATTGAGCAATACGGTTAGCGGCTTTGCCATTGTGTCATACAACATTTGAATGCCTAATTTGGGGTAATGGAAACTCGAATGTACTGAGTTGCGTTCCTTTGAGTCTCGTTTCACAAGAGATTCCAATATTTCACGTTTAGACGAAAGAGGCATTTTCCCATGTACCCACTCTATTTCCATATCCTCAAGGGGGTATCCCCATATTTTCCTGTTATACGGTCGCATATAGAAGTCGGCGATGGTTTTGCCAAACTGCCATTCAAGCCAGTCGTAGTAATTATCCGGCATTGAGCCTTGTTGCGCTTGTATATAATCTAAGGCACAGTCTATCGCAAAATTGTCGTCAAGCTGACATAAACCGGATTCAAAAGGATACGTAATAAACTTGCCCTGCATAAAAATTTTAGCGTTGCGGTAATAATGCTCCCAGTTTTCTTTGGGCAGAATTGAGAACGCCCACTCCTCCACACGTTTGTTCTTAGTTCCAAACAAATGTCCACCGTGTAAGTCAAATATGTACCCATCAATAACTTTAGTTTTGGCAAGCCCTCCAATAGATGGATCTTTTTCATACAAGGTAACATCATACCCGTTGTCATGGAGCATTCGACTGATTGAACAGCCTGCAACTCCAGCGCCCAAAACCGCTACTCGCATTATGTTTCCTCCGATTTGTTGAATATTATCAGTTTCGCCGCGATATAGTTAATTGCTATAACGCTAATGTTACCTAGTGACGTTAAAATCCAATACCTTGATAAACTGAACTACTTTTCGCCTAAAGTCTGAATGCTGACTCCGTCTTTAAGGATATTCTTTTTCCGCATAAAGCGTATTTTAAGCATCGGCTTAAAATAACCGAGAGTTTCTTTATACCCGCTTTGAGTACCGCCAGTTTGAACAGCCGGTATCGCTTCGCGGATTTTTATGCCAAGTTTTAGGAATTTAAGGACACTTTCGATGTTGAATGGATGCTTGTCTTCTTTCCATTCGACCGCTTGATAGTACCTCGTAGGTACTATCCAATATGGGAATGTAAAATCCATTAACCGATGAAGATAGTATATAGATATCACAAACTGAGAAAACTTGTTCCAGATCTTTTTCAATGGGTCATAGCCATTACCAAGGCTACCGCCTTTCATAATACGTGAAGCCTTGATAATGTCATTTGGATATTTCTTTGCCAATTCAATCATCTGCGGCACAAGATTTGGATCTGTGGCCATCCCGGCATCCATAATGATTATATGTGAACCTCGCGCAATATCTATGCCATCGCGCATCGCCCCACCCATAAACTTGCGCGTTTGTAAGAGCTTTATGTAACTTGCGCCGGTTTCCTCGACTATGGTGCGTATCTTGTCTATCGATGCAACATTCTCAAGCGAAGAACGCGGACTATAAACCACTATAATTTCCTTCAAGTCGGATGGAGCAACGTTTTCAAGGCACAATCCTACAACCTTCTCGAACTCCGATGTTTCATACATAGTGGGAATAATTATTGAAACATTTTCAAACTTTATCACTTTTCCACCTTCGTTATCTCAATTGACTCAATAATCATTTCGACGCCCTCATATTCGTAGACGCGATGCTCGAATGCAGCAGATGTATCAGGGAACGTGATGTCGTGGAGCGTGACACTTGTGGCATCGGTGGGTATTTCGATACTGCCGCGAATATCGGTTCCGTTATTTGTGCAAACATCAAATACTCCGGCAGCGATTTGCGCACTGGCGTTGTTAATAATTTCATAAATCAAAGTGAAGTCGTATACCCCGATATCTTCATCGTTAAGACTGTACGAGCCATACGAATTAAAGTAGCTGTCAAACGCCGCACGCTCCCTTACCACCTGGGAGTATGGACCAAATAGAATATAACCTTGCGAGCCATCCGAATGGAAATATCCATCAGACGCTATATTGCCATTTTGGCTTCGAACACCGGGTGTATAAACTAAATTTCTCACAGTCCCTTTTTTAGGCAGACCATTGTAGTGATCAAAATAATTACCTTTGGCTAAATATACTGAAAAGAGAGGATCTTCACAAAGAGTCTCTTGATAAACATATTTACTTTTATAATAATCCGCTAACAGTTCGTAATGTTCCGGGCTTGCGAGTATCAGCGTATTGCCATCATATTCAGACACATCATCGCAATACAAGTAGTCTCCCCAATGATAAACCGTCCCTCTTCCATAATCTTCCACAGAAAATGTTTTGTAGACAGTTTCCGTATCAAGAACCCTTAAACTACGTACTTTTGGTTCTTCAGTGCCATACACAAGTTTTGCATCATATTTTTTTAATGCAACTTGCACACTATGATTCCAATTACTAATTGTATTTGTCAAATAAACATAATACGAATAAATGTTAGAAACAATAAGCAAGCATAGCAAAATTACATGGAAATTTCTACATTTCTTCGCATCTATTTCTTTGATGGGATCCAAGTATATGGTAAATAGCACCACCATGCAGACATATAAAGGAGTAAGATATCGAATAGGATAATGACCTACGCCATCACTTGTGAGCGTTAGCATAAAAATAAGTATTGAAATCACAATGACCGACAGATTTAGTATAGGAGAGGTGTTTTCGTTTTGTTCAAACGCGTTTTTTGTTTTGAACAACCGCAGTGTAAAGACAAATATAACAAACAAAAAAATGTGACTGAACAAGAAATTAATTAATAGCACAACTCCTTGGGGGCTAAACACCTTAGCGCCTGTAAAGCGCGTTAGACCTCCCATAAGTTCTAGCATTCCAAGATAAATGCCTTGCAAATTCGTGAAGAAATCGTTGACTCCTACAAGAGTTTTATCATCGTAAGTAAACCAGTGAAATGTATGTTCCGCAAAAATTCGTCCAAAAAGGATAAGCGCTCCAAACGAAAAAACACATATTACTACGCGCTTATTAAGTTCCTTCCTGTGCAGCATTACAGCCGCTGATACAAGAGTGAGCGGAACGAGATATGTCACACCTAGATACAAACCCGAACTCATGCCTGTAATAAAAGACATGACAGCGGCGATTGCAATGAGAACAACACTCGCTGCATTTATTCTTTTTGATTTATTTTTTAGTGCATCTGCAAACAAATAAATATACAATAACCCAATGGAGATACGTACAGAGTAATAGGCAGCCGCTACTTGCAAATTATTTAGCAAATCGCCGATTGCGTTGGGAACGTAATAGTTCGCAATAAAAGGGGATAACAAGACTGTTAGTCCAATAACAACGCTTACTTTGGCGTTTGGACTAAACAACCGTACAATTTTCACAAAAAGCGCTACTTGAACTCCTGTAAGAATGATATTTGCTATACCATATGCCCTGAAAATATTTTCCGATAACCCATAGAACAATGCAACCAACGGCACAGGTGAATCTAATAACAATGTGGTCTGATACATAAACTCTGGGAATATAGTTTTTTGTTTCCACATTTCGATTGCAAGGGTATACATTACCGAAAAATCAAATCCCAAAAGGTCATCGTTTTTGAATATATTAATAAACACATTAAACAGACACTGGCAGACAAGCAACAATCCATAACCGAAAAGGATTGGATTGCGCTTAATTCCACTATATAATGCTGACAATGAATATTTATTGATGCGCACGTTTGCACTTTTAACCGTCATTTGCCCTTTGCCCCCTCGCCAAGAACACGTCTCAGTGTCTTAATATATATGTCCCGATTAAACACTCGCTTATAGTACTCAAACACTTGCCGTGATTTTTCTTGATAAAATTCCTCATCAGTCAGCAAGAGAATTATGTACTCGGCGAACTCACTAGGGTCGTTTGTAACCATACAACCGCACATAGTTTTATCCGGCAACCCGTCAATCCCACGAGCGTTGCAGACAACTGGAAGCCCTCTCGACATAGATTCTACAACTTTAATCTTCATTCCGGTGCCCCGGAACATAGGACAAATCGATACTTTGCTATTCTGATACACTTCGTCCAAATTTGGCACAAATGGAATCACATCAATATTTTCGTATTTCGTACTTATCTCTTTTGTAGCAGAACCAACAAGAACAATTCGAAGTTTTTTGTTCAGTTTCGGATAAACCTCATTAAGAAACCACTTCAATCCTTCTACGTTAAACTCGTTGTTATATCCTAAGAACATTACATCCCATCTTCGACCCAAGGCACCAATAGTCATCTTTGAAGTGGCTGTACTCTGAATATGAGGAAAGAAATGAATAGTGCGCTCCACAAACTTTTCATACATAGTTTTTTCATCAAACGAAATACAAAATATCTCATCAAATAGCGAAAGCCTCTCTAGTTCCTCGTCAAGCAACCCACCGATTGTCATATTAGCGTTATCTTTATTTTTAAACGAATACTGTTGAAGGAATACGCTATCTTCCATAAAGTATATTTTTTTTACTGCCCTATCTATCGTTTTGAGTAGATTTGCCTGATATGTATAAAAGAGGATTACTGCATCATAGCATCCCATATGGACTATTTTTTGAAAATGTTCGCACACATTCGATCTTGTCCAGTCACCTAAATATCGCTTTGCTCCGCGACTTACAAGCATACGCAACCGTCGCAAAATTCGTTTAAAAATATATCTATGTCGCGGAGCAGTCGGTGGAATGTCATTGCATTTTGCCCAATCAAAAAGGAACAATTTGTCAATCAATCCGGCGCTATTCTGTTCAGCGAAACTATTAAATGTGGCATTATTCCAGAAGTTCTTATATCCATAATAATCTATCACATACCCGATTTCTTTTAGCGCAAGCAGGATTTGCATTACGCGCGCATTTTCGCCCATACCAGTTTCATAAACATTATTCGGGTACACAACCAGTGCTTTCACAAATTTTCCTCCACCCTTATCGGCATGTACCAACCTTTATCTAATACTGTCATATTGTATAGACTCTGAGCGCTATCTAGCCAAGTAACTGTTTTACGATTTGATAAGCCAGACACTTGCGACCTGCTGTTGCTGGTGAACAGTCTTATTTTTTCCATCAAGTTGTCAGATGATGTTCGGTCAAAATACAACGCGTGTTCTCCAGCAACTTCATGAAATACAGGTATATCAGAACATATTACGGGAAGGCCAAATACTGCCGCCTCTATAATTGGCATTCCGTAGCCTTCGCCTGCACTAGATTGAATCAGCGCAGTCGAGTTTTGATATGCAAAGCACAGCTCATCGTCGCAAGCGCCTTCAAAGAAACCGAGTCTCGCACCGTTTTCTTTATGTGATTTTAATTTGTCAACGAACTTCCCCATATTCCAGCCAACGCGACCAATGATACAGAGTTTTGCATTGCCGCCACGCTGCCATAACTTTTCAAAAGCCTCTAAGATAGTGGTGTAGCCTTTTCTTGGTTCGATAGTACCAACAGCAAGAAATATATCATCTAGCGTATTGAAAAACTGGAGCATATAAACTGAAATCTTAGTTAAGTCGATTGAATTAGGCAACCCTACAGATGGATAAACAAAACCATACTTTACTCCGCTTGTTAGCAATTTTTTTTTGTCGCAGTATTTGATAATATCATCGCAAACAGTGCGAGAATCACATAAAATACCATCGCTATACTGTAGCTGTTCGTTTACATATGTCGGGAAAGAACATACTGTACCCTTTTCAAAATATTGCGGCAAAGTGATAGGCAAAATGTCATAGATAAACGAATAGCATCTCACCCCTTTCTCGCGTAGCTTTTGTCGCGTTGGAAAATCCTTCGGAACCAGCATGCCACGCAGCTGCAACTCTGGCATAATATAAATATCGCTGTTTTTGGGTTCAATCACAGAATTCGTGATTAAATAACTGCCTTTATCAACGCGCTTACACGTCCACTCGCCGTCAGTCTTTACAAATGCAATAGGCACTACATTAGCGATTTTATCAAGTTCCTTGAACAGCTCCTTGCTCACACGTCCTATACCTGTTATGTATCCAGTTCGAAACCATTCGTTGCACACTGTCATATCATACAAAATTCGAGGTGTATCATTGACATCGTTCTGCTTTAGAACCGCGTTTGATTTAATAGGTAGTGGCAGGTCGCGCTCAATATAATAAAGCTGTTCAGCAATCAAGTCGAATATCTCTTTGGTTGCGATAATGTTGTTTTCCGCAAACACCGCAGAGATGTTCTTTAGCATGCTTTCGTCTACAGAAAATCGATCAGGGAGAGTTTCCGTTCTTGGCTTACTTTTAACTAATTCATCAATGGCCACTTTTGCTCGCTCGGCCACGATGTCCCACGTAAATGATTTGGCGTACTCAACAGCCTTGTCTGCTAAATTTAACGAATCTACGGGGTTATTCAGTACAGAAAGTATTCCCTTTGCAATACTACGCGCCGATTTCGGATTTACTAGAGTCGCGTAACCTTCTGCGACCTCCAGTAAACTTGAGCAATTCGAGGTTACAACCCTCGCACCGCAAGCCATAGCCTCAATAATCGGCAAGCCAAACCCCTCGTAAAGAGATGGGAATACAAATAAATCCGTTATATTATACAGCCGAACCAAATCGTCATCGGTAACTCTATTGACAAAGACAACTCTTCCAGTATTGTCGTTGGCCGCTATTTTGCCGTTGAGCATATCAAGATAGTGCTGCGACATTACGCTAACAATTACAAGTTGGTAACGACTTTTAGTGGCGCTATCCAAAAGCATGTATGCATCAACAAGTTTATCAGTGTTCTTGCGAAAATCACTGCCGCCGACATACAGTAGAAAATTGTCTGAAATGCCGAGCCTATCTTTCAACACTTTGCTATCAACAACAGATAGCTTGCGAAATTGTGGATCCAAACCTGAACCAATCGTTTTTATTCGCTTCTCTGTAAAATTAAAAAACATTTTTCCATCTGCGCACACGGCTTCAGAAATAGTGAGCAGTAAATCAAACTTTTTCACGTACTCTATGGAATCGTAGTAGTCTTTCGAGTAAACAGGGTCATATAAATACTGTTTCGGAAACTGTAATGGAATAGCATCATAGAAAATTGTAACAGTCGCAACGCCATCAAACCACGCATATTCAAATGGATTTCCATATTCTACAGGACTTGGAATAAACATTACGTCAATTTGTGAATGTCTGATGAAATGCCTGACTTGCGCTTCCGTAACTGTTTTAATCCGCTCATCGATAAGCAACTGCCGCTCGCCACCGTTTTTATTTATTGTAGGGCCGCAGTAGTAGTAGTAGTAGCATCTCTGGCTGCCGGGCATTTCATAATCCGCACCATACAGATCTAAGAAATGAAACTCCACATCCTTCATAACGGCATAGATATGTTTAATAAAGTTGCGAGCGTAACTGCCAATCCCACGAAATTTTGAAGCGGTAGAAAACGGTCGCAAGTCTATTCCGATTTTCATCGAACACCTCAGTTCTTAGTCGCCTCAACAGTAAACATCCAACCATCTGTTAAGGATATTTTGATTATTTTAAAACCCGCATTGTTCAGGTAATATGTCAATGTTTCCGTTGTAAAGCTTGTAAGGTGATAATCTCCGGTATATGCCTGGGTACCAAACAGAAAATGTATACATCTTAAATGCACCTCCACATTGTCTGTTTGTTCAATCATCTTCATCAAGTCAAGCACACTCGGAACCTGCAAAAACAATCTGCCGCCTGTTTGCAACAATCTCGCCCATTCTTGGAGTACTGCTTGAGTTTTGATACGTTCGATGTGTTCTAAAATATCCTTGGCAAGTATCTCTTGGTAATGGTTCGAAGGTAAAAAATGCAAATTAGCACAGTCGGCGACTATATCCGGATTATGTTTCTCTTGCAAGTCTATATTTAAGTATCCAGAGCGAATATCGTACCCACAACCTAAATTAAGTTTCGAATATGATCTGTAAACAACGCCCTGAAGTCTATCATATTGCTGAATACTAATGTAAGTTAGCAGTCGGGGGGGGGGGGGGTAAGGGTGGCAATAATTTCCTGCTTTGTATTTTCCAAATCAGAACGCAGATCATTATGAAAACGATAGCGTAAGTTTTTTAAGAATGTCTTCATATCTCATTACTCCCGTATACAATATCTTCCGCAAACCTCGGATACAATTCCGTAATTATCGGGTTTTTTGTGTCTATCATAATTGAATTTATTCCGGTAAACGCATACTCAACATAGCCCTGTTCGCATAGATATCTGATACAAGGTTCCTCTTTTTCTCCAACTACGAGGTGCGGTCGCCAAGGGATTGTTTCAACAATAATTATCAGGGGACGATTCAAGCTAAAGTTCATCGACTTCAATATCTGCAACTCTATGCCTTCTATGTCAATATTCAATATTTGCGGAGTCTCGCCAAGGTAGAGATCGATAATCTCTTCATATGTTACAGTTGTTAGTTCGGTTTTAGTGAACTCAACCCAATCTAGACTTTCCACAACATTGGCCGCAGACTCATCTATTAATGTAGATAACCCATCTGCGTTATCTGATATATTTATTTGCAACATTTCCCCGCTGATATCGGACACGATCTTATTAATAATAACATCCCTGTTGCGGAAGAATTTCAACTCTGGTATAAGTCTCGGATTAGCTTCAACCAAAACTCCGCTTGCACCACGCCGATAAAGTGCGTATGAGTTGCTTAAGGACTTAGCATGGCTTGCTCCCAAATCAAGGTATTTAACTTTTGAAATATCAATGTGGAGATGTCGAAGTATATATAGAATAATGGCATCTTCACCGCTTTTTGAATATGACAATATTTCATCAGAGTTATCCGCTTCAAAAATAAAACCCGCCTGTTCAATAAGATGTAATTTATGGTTGTGCTGCGACAACATATCGGAGAATTGGGCAATAACTGCGTCGCGCTCCGCAATCTTGATGTCGTAAGCGGTGGCTTGCTCTGTTAGTTTGCTGTCGTAGGCGGTGGCTTGTTCTAATAGCAGTTCCAAAACTTTTCCAACGGTTTCTAAAGATTTTGTTTGGAATAAATAAATTTTTTCTGCATAAGGCTTCAAAAGAAATCGCATGAGTTTCCGAATGGTACGCTTCACAAAAATATTTATTTTACCAATTATGCCTTTACGATGAGTAACTAATACGCCATCAAACGAATCCACCAAGCTCTCTAATGCCATTTGTAGACTTTTTTGCGCGTCTATGGCTTTATTGCTGCCAAAGCTCGCATAATATTGCGAAAGTTTGTGAGAATATTGCTGTATTTTTTCATTATTGATACTACTTGTCATAGAACCTCCAAATCGCGCTCAAAAATAATCAAACGTTGCTTTTTGAGCAATTCATAAAAAGATCTTGTCTCTAAAAGGGCAATATCGCCATAATGCTACTTCGTGGTGCAATACTCATACACTTCCTTTAATGACTGGGTAAGTGCTATTGTGGGTGTCCAGCCAATTGCTTTAATCTTGCTAATATCCGCGCAAAACTCATCAATATCAATGGGTCTTAGCTTTTCAACATCAACTTTTATATCAATCGCTTTGCCGCTAAACCTAATTAGTGTATCAACGATATCTTGCAACGCCACCGCATGACCAGAGCCGACGTTGTACGTTTCACCGCTTACGCCTTTTTCGGCTAATGCCGCATACGCCCGGCACACGTCGCGAACATCAATATAATCGCGTTTTGCGGATAAGTTCCCGACATATAAAATAGGTTCGCGCTTTCCTTTGGCAATCTCCGCAACCTGCCTTGCAAACGACGGTATTGCGAACGTCTCCGCGTGCCCAACCCCTATGTGGTTAAACGAGCGAGTCATTACTATGTCAAGCCCATATGCCTTGGCATATAGCGCTCCAAAGCGATTTTGCGTACTACGGGTTATGGCGTATACATTGTCGGGGTTAACTGGCGCATCCTCACGAATTGGCATTTTGTCCTGCTTGCCGTATTCTTCGCTTGAGCCGACCAGTATTACTTTACCTTTATAATTAACCTTGCGCAGAGCCTCAACCAGATTCAGCGAGCCTTTTATATTAACGTCCACCGTAAGCTGTGGCATCTTCCACGCTATCGCAGAAGAACTCTGCGCTGCCAGGTGAAATATTTTATCAGGGTTGACTGCATTGAGTACGTCAATTATGGCTTGCTCATTGAGGATATCAAGATCGATAACGTCAGTGGCATTGCGATCTTGACCCGCAATCTTAAGCGCTTCAAACGGCAGCTTTGTCCCCGCAATGTCGTAGCCGCTACGCTCCAGCTCAGCAATCAAGTATCGCCCGACAAACCCCGCCGCGCCTATTATTAACGCTTTCATACACGCTCCAGTTTAATGTCGTTATCTACCATACGGCTAACAAGCTCATCAAATCCTATCTCTCGCTTCCATCCAAGCTCACGTTCAGCCTTTGCGGGATTGCCAAGCAACAGCTCTACTTCCGCCGGACGGAAGAATTGCGGGTTTACCTTTACTACCGTTTTCCCATTCCAAGTAGCCTTCTCATCCACTCCTTCGCCATTCCACTCAAGTTTTATCCCCGCCCTTTCAAACGCCGCTTTAACAAACTCGCGCACGGTTCTGTTTTCGCCGGTAGCGATAACATAATCGTCCGACTCGTCCTGCTGCAACATCAGCCACATCGCCTTAACATAGTCCTGGCTATGCCCCCAATCGCGTTTTGCGTTCATATTGCCTAGTTCAAGGCAATCCTGTAACCCGCGCTTTATCCGCGCTGCCGCGACTGTTATCTTGCGCGTGACAAATTCCTTTCCGCGCCGCTCACTCTCGTGGTTGAACAGTATCCCAGAACAAGCGAACATCTTATAGCTCTCGCGGTAATTCTTTGTTATCCAATGCCCGTAGAGCTTTGCTACTCCATATGGACTTCGCGGGTAAAACGGCGTATTTTCCGTCTGCGGAATCTCCAACGCCATACCGAACATTTCGCTTGTGGACGCCTGATAAAACCGCGCTTCCGGCTTCACTATTCTTATCGCCTCAAGCATATTTACCGCGCCAATCGCGTCTATGTCGGCAGTGGCTATAGGCTGCTCCCAACTGGTAGCCACAAAGGACTGCGCCGCAAGGTTGTATACCTCATCCGCCTGACTGATTTTCATAGCGGATATGAGAGACACAACATCCGTCATATCGGCATAGATGAAGTGAATTTTATCTTTCAGATGCGATACATTGCCGTAATCAACAACGCTCTTGCGCCGCCAAATGCCATAGACTCCGTAGCCCTTTTCCAGCAATAATTCTGCCAGGTAAGAGCCGTCCTGCCCTGTTATTCCCGTGATGAGCGCTGACTTCATAAACTTCCCCGTTTCCTATAACTATTTTCGTATGCTTAGTGGATTCTAACCGCACTCGACTTTTTTGAATATCACGTTGATATATGGGTTCGTATTTCTGACCGCCTCAATCCACTGAACCTGCTAAATTTTTCACCATATCTCTCCCAATCTTTCTTTTATTACCATTGTGGAGTTCTCCAGGTTTAACTCTTGCCTAATACTTTCCGCCGCCTTGCGACCAATCTCCGCCCCGCGCTCGCTGTTCTCATACAACAACCTTATATATCCCGCCGCTTGGTTGACATCCGCTTCTGCCCACATCGCCCCTGCCTTGAAGGGCTTTATCGCCCGCGCGAGCGGCTTCAACTCGTAATTCACCAAACAACTATTTTCGTTGTTCATAAACTCCGTATTGGCAGACCAGTTTGTAGCGATTACAGGCTTCCCCAAATACATCGCTTCTGCAAGAACAAGTCCAAAACCTTCGGCTCTATGGAGCGATATGTATGCGTCGCAACAATTAACCAACGAATTCATTTCAATCTTTGATAAATAATCAGTTATAAAATATACATTGGCATAGGCGCTTAGCGATTTACGCAAGTCTGCTATCTCTTCTTTTGGCGCGCCGCCTATTTTTACGGCCAGCGCACAGTCTGACCGCTCCAATGGAAATGCCTTTTTATACGCGTTTATCGCGCCATCGGGATTCTTGCGGTATTTTAGCGAACTGCTGTCGTATGAGCAAAGGAGCAAAAACTTGTCTTTTGGCAACTTAAAGTGCGCTCTATTGAATTTATCTTCAATGGGCACTTCTATGTGGTATGGAATCACGGTAACAGGATTATCAGTTACTTTCCTTAGCGCCCTGGCGGAAAACTCCGCCGGAGTCCACACCTCATTCGCCAAATTCAGCGCGGGCATCCATTCTACCGGGAACTCTTCGCTCTCCCACAGCCAGAACATTATATTGTATCGACTGTCAAATACCTCTTTGCCAAGTTGCAGGTACGCGAACGGCAATTCATGCGGGTTAATGTGAATAATATTGATGTTATATCCTGGCCTATCCGTTAACTTGTCCGCGAAAGTAGCGTCTGTGAATTTCTGAACGCTCAACGGTTGATGATTTATTAGCGCAAGAGGAACGCCTGTTTGTTCAAGAGCTTTAGCCAATATCCTTGAACTTTGCCCCAGTCCCATTATGCTCGTTAGTGGGCCTATTAAATTAACGCCGTCATTGTAGGCAACCCCGCAAAACGGTTTGGGATTCGCGTGTACAAGTTCCATACTTGCCTTATTCACAAATAGTAGCTTAACGCGACGCAATACTCCGCGAGGCAATAGCTTTACGAGCAAGGGTTTGATCTTTAATGCCGCGGCAAGAAGCAGTTTCAGCATGTTTGTACTTCCTCGCCATTCATCACTTCCAATCATCCTCAAACCGCACAATATCATCCTCACCCAAATATTGCCCCGATTGCACCTCTATAACCTCTAACGGCAGTTTGCCGTCATTTCGAAGTCGATGTTTGCCGCCCGCCGGGATAAATATGCTTTCATTAGAGCGCACCATGCGCGTAATATCGTCCGCAATCACTGTGGCGGTACCGCTCACCACCACCCAATGTTCACTTCTGTGATAGTGCATCTGATAAGATAATTGTTTACCCTGTAATACTGTTAGGCGATTGATTTTGTGAAACTGGCCGTTTTCCAACACAGTCACCGACCCCCATGGGCGGTATTCTGTCAGGTGCAAATCGGCGCGTTTGTCATTGCGCTCTTTTAGCATACTTACAACCTGCTTGACATCTTGCGTGTGCCTCTTGTCCGCTATCAGAAGCGCGTCGCCCTGGTCTACTACTACAAGGCCGTTCACCCCAACAAGAGTGTAGATTTTTTCTTTCGTGGGATAAACCAGGTTATCGCTGGCGCCGATAAAAATGCCCTCTCCAAAACTGATGTTGTCACTCTCATCCTTGTTTGCGGCAAACGTGTCATAGAATGTATAGAAGCTGCCGAGATCGTCCCAATCAGAAGTCAGTGGAAATACAGCGGTGCGTGGGCTTTTTTCCATCAACCCATAATCTATTGAAATATTTGGCGCATACTTAAAGCTCTGTTCAATATCAGCCGATTCAAAAGCCGCATACACATCGGGCGCATGATCTCTCACCTCGTTAGTAAACATCCCCGCCTCAAACATGAACATGCCGCTGTTCCAATAATATCCTTGTTCGACATATTGCTTTGCCGTTTCAAAATCAGGTTTTTCCTTGAACTCTTTTATCTTATTGCCAACAGCGAGCGGTTCACCGGGCGCTATGTATCCAAAACCTGTTTCGGGAGCGGCTGGTTTTATGCCGAAGGTGAAGATATAGTCCTTTGTCAGGCCCTCGCCGCTTCTTATATCACGCACAAGCGTGTCGGAGTCTTTTATCAAATGATCGCTGGTCATTACAACAACCGTGCCGGACTTTATCTCTTTAACGGCGTTATATATGGCAGGGAGCGTATTCTTTGGCTGTGGCTCAACAAGTATGTGTACACTGTCGGCAACGTCGCACAACCCCTCTATTTGAAGCCTAACGATAAACTCATAATCCTTGACCGTCAGGACGTATATATCCGAAAGATCGCACAGTTTTTGACAGCGCTCTACCGTCATCTGAAACAGAGACTTGTCAAAGCCTTTCAGCTTTAAAAACTGCTTGGGGTACTTCCCCCTGCTAAGTGGCCAGAGTCTTGTTCCGCTGCCGCCCGCCAATATTATTGTTTTCATCGTTTAGGTCCTTTTCTCGAATACATTGTGATTGACCTCGCAATTACACGCCCTGGTAGGCCATACACACATTTGACGCCTCGCCAATCATCTTCATATGTCCTTTTTCAAGCCACATCGCGTGTTTGCACATTGACCGTATCTGTTCAATACTGTGGGACACAAGCAGCACCGTTGTCCCGCCAGACATCAGATCGTTTATACGCTTCTCACACTTTTGCTGAAACAGGAAGTCGCCCACGCCCAATATTTCGTCAATAATCAGTACGCTCGGTTTTGTAACTGTAGCTACCGCAAATCCGATCCTCGCCACCATACCGCTGGAATAATTTTTCATGGGTACGTCAAGAAATGAGCGCATCTCTGAAAACTCTACTATTTCATCGAATTTGTCTTTTATATATTGTTTGGAGTATCCCAGAACCGAAGCGTTAAGAAAAATATTCTCTCTGGCGGTAAGCTCCATATTGAAACCTGCGCCAAGTTCAATTAACGGCGCGATTGAGCCCGCCACGCTCACTTTACCCAAAGTGGGCTTCATTATGCCCGAAATAATTTTTAGGAGCGTTGACTTTCCAGAGCCGTTTAACCCAACTATGCCGAATATATCGCCTTTTTCAACCGTGAATGTCACACCCGTCAGCGCGAAGAATGCCCGGTAGCGTATTTTGCCCTGGACAAATTTTAGCAAGTACTCTTTTATGCTAAGAACCTTGTCTTCGGTCATATTAAAGACCATCGACACGTCATTTACTTCTATAGCGTTCGGCAAATCAGTTACTCCCATCGCTTTTAACTCCAGGCACAACATCTAAATGTACAATATAAACTTATCCTGCTTAACCTTGAACACAACCAAACCCACTATCAGGAACGATACCGACCATGCCAGGCAGATCATATTCTGCCGCAAATCCGGAATGCGGTTGTACATCATTACATCACGGAAGTATTTCACATAATAGTACATTGGGTTGAACACAAATACCGCGCGAACCTCCATAGGCACAGCATCCTCAGAGTAGATAACCGGCGTAAGAAACTGCCACATCGTTATCAGTACGCCGTAGAGGTGTCCGATATCCCGAAAGAACGCGTTGCCTGCCGCAAGTATCATTCCAAGCCCCATACTAAATACCAGAGTATATAAAATCGGAATGAAAAACAGAAGCACGGTTGGTCTTAGCGGAACGCCAAGTATCGGGGTTAGAATCAGCACCGCTACAAACGAAAATATTGTGTTGACCAGCGCGAACATACATTTTTCAATGGGAAATATGTATTTAGGAATATAGACCTTCTTAATCAATCCGGCTGATCCGACCACTGACCCAAGCGCGTTTCCCGTCGCTTCAGACATAAGGCCGAATATCAGGGTGCCGGTCAGGTAAAAAACCGGATAGTTAGGCACCGTCACCCTAAATAGCTTGCTGAATACCGTGTACATGACTATCATCATAAGGAGCGGATTGAGAACGCTCCAGAGCACACCCAAAACAGAACGGCGGTATTTCGTCGCGAAGTCCATCTTGACAAGGTTTATCAGCAGATAGATATATCTCTTAAAAATAGCAATATGCGCAAACGTGACGTTACCTTTTCTGCCAGCGAATACCATAAACGCTGTCCACGCTGACAGGAACAGTATAAATCCGAGTATATGCCTCACACGGAGGGGCAGATGATTGCTTAAGCGCAAGTTGAGCAGATCAAATGACACGTTGGGAGCGAACCGGATCTGCACGTACTGGTAGTATCCTTGCAGATCTATAAAATTGCGACCGTTCGAGATACCTGCCTCAATAATTTGTTCGGTCGTTGCGTTATCAAACAATGTGACTTTTACCTTGTCGCTTGCGTTGGACAGCTTAAGCTCAACATATTTCGTTCCCTGCGGCATGTCATCTATATCGATAAAAGACAGCTCGCCCGTTGACAAGGGCTGTTCGGTTATAAAGCCTGTGTATCGCGCCTTTTCGGTTATATCTGTATGTTTTGCTCTAAGGTCAACATCACCGATAACAACCGTCGCAAACGATACAAACATAACTCCAATCAGAAACAAAGCAAACCAGGTTAATTTAGCCTTCATACGCGCAACCTTTTTTCATATAACCACTTCCGCATTTTCTCAGGCGATAAGCACGACGCCGCGTGCCCAATCGTGCATACGCAATAGTCTTGCCAATTGCTAAACCCTGTTTTCAGCATCCACTTGCGCAAACTCATTATCATCTTAAAATAATCCAATCCGCTTCGACGGTTGTATAACCCGTTCCCAATCCGCATATTCACAAGAGTTTCCGGGATGTTATAGCCTTTACAGCCGTTCATCAACATCCGCACCCAAAGGTGGTAGTCTTCCGCCAAAGGGTAGGTATTCTCATAACCACCGACTGCTTGCACTTTAGACTTGCGGAACATTACTGTCGGATGGTTGAAAGGGTTTCGGCGTTTGGCAAACCTGGATACGTCGCGCTCCGCCGTGGCCCGGAACCTGTGAAGGTCTCCGGGTGTACGCGCGAATTCCTCAACCATACCGCCGACTATGTCATACTCAGACATTAGAGCGAGTTGTAATTCACACCTATTTGACGCCGCTATGTCGTCAGAATCCATCCGCGCCACTATGTCATGCTTGCAATTGCCGAGTCCGAAATTTAGCGCGAAGGGCAACCCTTGGTTCGTTTCTAAACGAACCACATTAAGTATGTAGCAACCAAGTGCAGCCTCAAGTTCGGGCGTGAGCGGACCGTCACATACAAGAACGAAATCATCTGTCTGAACTGTTTGATTGAGCATACTTTCAATGGCAAGTCGTAAGAAATCCGGCTTTTCTTTAGCATAGACGGACATCAGGACAGAATAACTCATCAAAAGATTCTCGGCGCTCCGCAGCGGATTCGCTCGCGCGGAGCTAAACTCTTGGCGCTCATCATTGTGCGGCATACATTTCAATATATCATCCTCCGTCAGTCCGTGATCCCTCGACAATGTCCGCAAAAGTCCGCCGCTTTATTCTCACGCAATATGTCGCTCGGGGGTGTCACAGATGCTATTTAGCAAGGCAACGGAATTTCTAGAAGGTTACATGGGCCAAGAAGGTAAGTTTTACGGCGTTTTCGTAGGTTAGTTATGAAAACTTTGCCTTTCAAATAGAGAGCAGGAAAGAAGAGGAGCTTGTGTTTTGGGCATAAAAAAGCCCATGTAACCTTCTAGAAATAGGGTTACATAGGCCATAAAATGTGTAAAATAGGCAACGCGTCTAATTGCGATAATGATACATTATTTTGGTATATATGTCAATATTTATATGATTTCGCGCCACAGCGTTTAGAAGCCTAAATTTTTGTGGAAATTCTCGCTAGGTTATAGTAAACTGAGGTTGGGCGGTTTTGCACATGAGAGTACCGAAAATTTATATTGAGACCTCGGTTTTCAATTTCTACTTTGCCGAAGACGCACCGGATAAAAGACAAGATACTTTGAAGCTGTTCGAGAAAATTAAAGCCCGCCTGTAACCTGAAATCCGCATTAACATAATGGGTAAGCCCTAATTAATGACCCCAAGGAGGCGCTGATGAAAACGGCGGTTTTTCTTATAACTGGATTTGAAGAGATTGAAGCGGTAACACCTGTTGACATTTTAAGAAGGGGAGGTGTTGAGGTTACGACGGTATCACTCACGGGCGAGCTGGTCGTAAGTGGATCTCATGGTATAGAAATTGTGGCCGATGCATTATTTGACCCGGCGGTTGATTTTGATATACTTATTTTGCCTGGAGGGCCAGGTACGAAATATTACCATAAGTACAAAGAGTTCCTGAAAAAATTGGAGCTGCATCACGCACAAGGGAAAATGCTTGCGGCAATTTGCGCCGCGCCTACAGTGCTAGGATCTCTGGGTCTGCTAAAAAATAAAAAAGCGACCTGCTTCCCTTCTATGGAATCGGAGTTAAACGCGGGCGAGTTAACGCGCGCGCCTGTCGTAACAGATGGTAATATTACCACCTCCCGCAGCGCAGCGACTGCGCTGGCTTTTGCGCTGGAATTACTGACACGGGCTGCCGACGCCAATACGACCCAAGAGATTGCCAGGCAAATCGTATTGGAAAATTATAGAGACTGATAAATCTTCTATATTCGGTCAATAGCGTAGGCATACACTGCTCCTGACGCGGCATAAGCGCCGATGGCAATGTCAGTACCATGTCATTGTCATCGGTAAGGCCATCGGTAAAAAAATTAAGCTTGCAAAGCATTGTCTTTTTATATACAATGCTAGCATAGCTAACATAGTTTTTACATAGGGGGCTTTGCCTTGAACACGTATCCTGGTGATATCCAGATATTCACGTGCAACGCGCACCATGAGTTAGCCCGGCAGATTGCCAAACGTTTGGGAATTTTGCTGGGTTCATCGGAGGTGGCGCGTTTTTCAGACGGGGAGATATGTATAAAAATTGACGAAACGGTTCGTGGTTCTGATGTATTTATTGTTCAGCCTACATGTCCGCCTGTTAACGAAAACCTTATGGAACTTCTTATTATGATAGACGCTTTGAGCCGGGCTTCTGCGGGGCGCATTACGGCTGTCATACCCTATTATGGTTATGCGCGGCAAGATAGAAAAGCCCGGCCGCGAGAGCCCATTTCGGCGCGTCTTGTAGCCAATCTTATCGCCACGGCAGGAGCAGACAGGGTTTTAACTATGGATCTGCACTGTGACCAATTGCAGGGATTCTTTAATATTCCACTCGATCATATGCTTGGCATGGGATTGTTTGTAAACTACTATTCCAATGTAATTGAAGACTTTTCCAACGTTGTAGTAGTGTCGCCAGATATGGGCAGCGTTAAGCGGGCGCGTATGCTCGCCGATCATCTGGGCGTGCCCATGGCAATTGTCGATAAACGCCGTCCTCGGGCCAATGTTTCCATTATTGAAAATGTAATTGGCCCTGTGGAGGGTATGTGCGCCATTTTGGTGGATGACATGGTAGATACTGGCGGGTCGCTCGCCAATGCGGCAAATATTATAAAGGACAAGGGCGCCACTAAAGTGCTGGCGTGCTGTACTCACGCTATACTATCCGGTCCCGCGCTCACACGGATAGAAGAAAGCGCGATAGATGAACTCGTCGTGCTGGACACGGTTCCCCTTTGCGCGGATAAAAAGATAAAGAAGATAAAGTCACTGTCAGTGGCGGACATTTTCGCGTCGGCAATAAGCAGAATTCACGACGGAATATCGATATCTACATTGTTTGAATAGAGGGATTTGGGGCGGTCAAGATCAAGAAAGAGGCCGCCTTTTTTGCGTGTCAAAACAGGGGGGCGACTATACTCTAAGCCCTACCTATGAAAACAGGAGGATTTATGGCGTTCAATTGGATTAATCCGAAGGATTATTCTTTCAACAGCTTTCTGCTCTTGGAGCGGTTTCAAATTCGCTTGATGATGGAATCGAGCGGATGGCATAAAGAAAAAAATGAATGGCATCGCAGCATGGGCGTCGCGTTAAACGCAAACCCGGTAGTTGCGTGGTACTTAAAGCGACGCTGCCCAGAGTGCGCGGCGTTGGTTGACGCAATCGCGTCGGAGGCGCCCAAAAGCACTGACACGGCAGAAATTCGCAAGGCGGAGGTTTATGTGCTGGCAAGCGTTGAGGACTTCACCATCTATACGACACCGGAAAGCATGGCCGATAACTGCGACTTCATTCGCGGTTGGAGTAAGGAGCGGTTGTACGCACTTACAGACTTGACAGGCAAAACTGTTCTTGATGTAGGCGCGGGTTCCGGGCGTTTGACGTTCGCCGCCGCCGAAAAAGCCGCGTGGGTCTACGCAAGTGAGCCTGTGGGAACACTGCGCGAGTTTATGCGAGAAAAAATCATTAGCGACGGTATACATAATGTTCGCGTGCTTGATGGTCTTGTCACGGAACTGCCTTTCCCGGATAACACTTTTGATGTTGTGATGAGCGGTCACGTCATTGGTGACGACTGGGACGCGGAGGTCGCGGAACTCACGAGGGTCTGCAAGCCCGGCGGCTGGTTGATTGACTGCCCCGGTGATTCCGAGAGGGATATGACGCCGAGCGCGGAACTCACCGCTCGCGGTTGGGAAGAGTTTCACTACATTGGCAGTTACGGCAAGGATGTTTACACGCACAGGAAGCAAATTTTCAACGCGGTGGATTGACCCTTGGGGTTGCGCCGATAATCTCGCACATTCCGGTGCGCAAAGAGAGGACGCCGGCTTTCGTCTCTGCCATACTGTCAATCGAAAGGGGGTTGCGCAATGGATTGGGCAACGCGGATAAATCGCGCTATTGACTACATCGAGGCAAACCTTGACGGAGAGATCAACGTGAAACAAGCGGCGAAGCTGGCGTTTTGTTCGGCGAATGGCTTTTCGAATATGTTCCTGATGGCCGCAGGGATACAACCGCGCGAATATATTCGCCGCAGACGGCTTTCGCTTGCCGCGCTTGAGGTTCAAAACAGCGACGCGAAGATTATCGACATAGCGTTAAAGTATGGATACTCATCGCCGACAGCGTTCAACAGAGCGTTTCAGGTTCAGCATAAGGTACCGCCGACATACGCGCGAGGCCGCAAAATTCCGCTGACTACCTATCCGCGTATCTCTTTTCAAATTCAGATTAAGGGAGATATTGAGATGAAAGTCAGAATCGAACAAAAACCGGCTTTTACTGTGACGGGGATAAAGCGGACGTTTAGCAGTGACGCGACGGAGAACAAAATCCCGGACTTTTGGAGCGAAGCCTCGCGGGAAGTCTACGAGACGCTGCTGTCGCTGATGGATACGCAGCCGCAAGGCTTTATCGGCCTGTGCGCTGACTTTGGCGGCAAGCGCGAGTTTGACTATTACATTGCTGCCGCCACAACAAAGGCGGCCCCAGAGAGTTTTGAAACGTACAAAGTCAAAGCCGCGACGTGGGCGATACTTGAGCAGGACGGCGATCTGATGGAGCTCGCCGAACGCTTTTGGAAAGAATGGCTGCCATCGTCAGGGTACCGCCGCGCGGGCGTGGATATTCCCGATGTCGAGGTCTACCCGGAACTCGATATGCCAAAGCCTAATTTCAAGTATGAACTTTGGTTTCCAATCGTGAAAGAGTAACAATGAAATTATTGAGCGGATGCCCGTCAAGAGCGACGGCGTCCGCTTCGCCATTGGAATAGGGGTTGATAAATTGTGGTATTGGGCGTATTGTTGTCTACAGGAGAGTGGTGATAATGAAACTTGAAAATATACTTGAGTGTATACTTGAATCCGTGAAAAAACGATATTCGGAAGACATATGTGTAATGCTTATATATGGCTCGTTTGTTAATGGTTCCGCGACGGATAAATCTGATTTGGATCTCATCTATGTACCTCGGACGGAACGCGGGAATACATTGGGCAGAACCTTTATACTTGATGGGATAGGCTTTGACATTTGGCGCGCCGACTGGGAACGGCTTGAACAATTCGCCCGCTTCGACGATATGCGAGTTTCTATACTGGCAGATTCCCGGTTGGTCTACTATTATTCAGAGCATGACAGAATCCGTTACGAAAGTCTGCGCCAACAAGCGCGGGATATCGAAAACGGGTTGCTGACGCCCGAACTGCTTGATAAAACAAGATCCCACTTGTGTAAGGCAAAAGAACATTTCGCGGACTTATGTTTGGGTAACGGCTTTGCGAATGTCGGCAGAATTCTGTACAAGATTCTCGACGCCGTATTCCTTGTAAATCATACATATTTGCGATTTGGCATAAAGAAATGCGTTGAAGAGTTAGAAAGACTTCCAGAATTGCCCGAAAAATTGGCTGACTTGTTTCTTGCGGCGGCTGAAGCGGGTTCTGTTAAGCAAGCGATTGAGCGTTGCGCCGACCTTATCAGAACAACAGAAGCGTTTGTCAATAAGAAAGAGTCTGGAATGAAAGAATCTGAAATGAAAGAGTTTGAGAACTGCCATCAGGAAGACGCGGTGGATTTTACTGGATTGACTGGCTTGTATGAAGAAATCGCTTCGACGTGGAATAAAGTCCGTTATAGCTGTGGAGAAAAAAACAGCGTTACCGCCTGCCTTGCCGCCGCTTCGCTATCAAATGAGTTGATGTATGTTCAGCAAAGTATTGGAAAGCCTTCGCAAAGTTTTTCGGATTTTAGTAACTGCGCGCCGTCCGATTTTGAGCGATTAATAAAAACCGCCAACGAAGCGGAAAAAGATTTTGTATCGTTGCTCAACGAACATCAAATTCCAATTAGGCGGTACAATTTGATTGACGATTTGAGAAAAGATTTGTTGCGATAGAGCTTTTTGGGGGTGCGGATAAAAATATGAGTGACATCACAATCAAACAGGCGCAAGAAAACGACATTCCCACAATCGAAGGGATTCTGCGCGATACGGTGAATTGGCTAAATGAGATGGGCCAGCCGCTTTGGAGCGCGGATGAGGTTACATGGGATAAACTCTCCGGCAACCCTCAAACGGGCGCTCACTATATTTCTGGCAACTACAAAGCGAGCGATTTTTATATTGCCTATTTGGGCGGCGCACCTGCGGGGTGTATGGCGTTGATTGATTACGACCCTTCATTCTGGCCTGATGTAAAAAAAGGTGAGTCGTTGTTTATCCATAAGCTGGCGGTTACGAAAGCCGCTCGAAGATCTGGAGTTTCCGACGCGTTGATGGATTTTTTCAAAGAGAGGGGGAAGGATCGCGGAGTAAAGGCTCTTCGTTTGGATACGGACGCTTCACGCAAAAAGACACGGGCGTTTTACGAGCGGCATGGTTTTGTCCTTGTGAATACAAGGATGCTGGGGCCGTTTGATGTGGCGTTCTACGTCTACGACTTGCCAAAACTTACCTGTGATAGAAATGAAAATGGGAGAGCTGTGACGGTCAACACGCCCAACGCCGAGACAGTCGCCGCCTTGCTCGAAGCGGAGCGGATCGTAAAAGACCCATCTGTGCGCCGCTATTCCGATGTCGAAGAAGCGTTGAGGGAATTGAGGAAGTCATAGAGATTTGGGTTTCTAATCTGCCCCTCCCCCGCCCCGCTATCGTCGGCATTAATGAGCCTCGACCCCAATTTCAAACGACTCATCTAGACGTGCGCGATTCTAATCATTATAATAATATTCTAATGATTAGAATGATTAGAATGATTAGAACGCGATTGAGTATGCTTATACCAATATTTGAGTAGAAGGGGGGATGCGTTAGTGATTGCGTTGCAAAATATAAACAAGATTTTCCGCGTCGCCAAGCGTCAGGCGGGTTTTGGCCGCGCCGTTAAAGCCCTTTTTTCACGTGAGTACGAATTTGTTCACGCCCTTAACGACATCAGTTTTACCATTGCAAATGGCGAAATGGTTGGCTACATAGGCCCTAACGGCGCGGGGAAAAGCACCACCATAAAGATTATGTGCGGCATATTGACGCCTGACAGCGGCGTGTGCGACATCAACGGGCGAACGCCATGGCGTGACCGCGTCGCTCACGTTCGCGAGATCGGCGTCGTGTTCGGGCAGCGGAGCCAGCTATGGTGGGACGTGCCCGTTATCGACAGCTTTGAGTTGATTCGCGATATCTACAAGGTTGAGGATAGGCTGTATAAAACGAATCTGGACGAACTGACCGCTTTGCTGGGTATTTTCGAAATTCTGAAAACCCCGGCGCGTAGCTTGAGCCTTGGTCAGCGTATGCGTTGTGAGATTGCCGCATCGCTTCTGCATAGCCCTCAAATTTTGTTTCTCGACGAGCCGATGATAGGTTTGGACGCTGTGTCCAAGATAGCGGTGCGGCAATTCATCAAGAAGCTGAATAGGGAGCGCGGCACGACCGTAATACTAACCACCCACGATATGCAGGACATAGAAGCCCTAACCGAAAGAATTTTGTTGATTGGCAAGGGGCAAATATTGTTGGACGGCGGACTTGACGAACTTAAAAGACACGCCGGCCAGCGCAGAACGCTTATCATTGAATACAATGGAGACGCGCCGGAGATTCGCGAAGGTATGAGCGTTAACGAAGCGAAAGAAGGCCGGCTTGTCATCACGCTTGACCCCGCCATAATGGCCGTTTCTGACGCGATAGCCCATATAGCGGCGAATACGGAGCTAAATGACGTGTCTGTGTCGGGCGCGTCTGTGGAAGAAATGGTTGCCGCGCTGTATAGGGAGTACCGCATATGAAAGAGTATCGCGCCTTATTCCGCATAAAATTTATTGGCGGCCTGCAATACCGCGCTGCCGCGTTGGCTGGCTTAACGACGCAATTCGCGTGGGGGTTTATGGAGATATTGGCTTTCGTCGCGTTCTATCGGGCAAACCCCGCCGCGTTCCCAATGGAATTTTCGCAGACCGTATCTTACATTTGGATCCAGCAGGCGTTTTTAGCCCTGTTCGCAACATGGGGCGTTGGCGGCGACGCGGTCGAGAGCATCATAAACGGCAACATTGCCTATGATCTGGCAAGGCCCATGAATCTGTACGACCGTTGGTTCTGCGAAGCGGCGGCTACGCGCGTCGCAAGGGCGACGCTTAGGTGTTTTCCCGTGTTAATTTTGGCGTTTGTGCTGCCGGAGCCTTTTCGCATGTCGCTTCCGGCTTCGGCGGCGCAATTCGGCATGTTTATTGTGTCCGCCGTGTTAGGTTTTCTCGTTGTATGCGCTTATTGTATGTTGGATTATATGTCCTCTTTTTACACGATGACGAGGATAAATCTTGTGTTCGCTATGATTGGAGATTTTATGTCCGGTCAGATAATCCCACTGCCGTTTTTCCCCAGGCCGTTTCAGGCTATAGCTGAATGGTTGCCTTTCGCCTCCATGCAAAACGCACCGCTTAGGATCTATAGCGGCAACATAGCCGGAATGGACGCCGTTGGATGTATCGCCCTTCAATTTTTCTGGCTGGCGATCTTGCTGGTGTTGGGCAAGGCGTTGATGAGACGCTCATTAAGGCGCGTCGTGACGCAGGGGGGATGAATATGCAGCTGTATATCAATTATTTTGCCATAAACCTAAAGAGCCAGATGCAATACAAGGTGGCGTTTTTTCTGCTGACGTTAGGGAATTTCTTAACGTCATTCGTTACGCTTGCGGGCGTGTGGTTTATGCTTTCGCGGTTTAATGAGGTTGAAGGGTTTACCTTCAGCCAAATCATGCTGTGTTTCGCCTCTATGCTAATGGCGTTTTCGCTGGCGGAGGGGCTTGCGCGGGGGTTTGATACGTTTCCGCGTATGCTGGGCAACGGCGAGTTTGACCGTGTTCTTGTGAGACCGCGAGGCATTGTTTTCCAGGTTCTCGCGTCAAAGATGGAGTTTTCGCGGTTGGGGAGGCTGGTTCAAAGCGTCGCCGTTTTCTGCTACGCCATTCCCAACAGCGGCGTTATCTGGACATGGGATAAAACTTTAACGCTGTGTTTGATGGTGCTTTGTGGAAGCCTGATATTTTTCGGGCTGTTTGTTGTCTATGCCGCTTTCTCCTTTTTTACTGTTGAGGGCCTGGAGTTTATGAATATCCTTACCGACGGGGGGCGCGAGTTTGGGCGGTATCCCTTTTCCGTTTACGGTCGCGGGGTATTGAAATTTTTGACTTATGTAATACCGCTGGCCTTGTTTCAATACTACCCGCTCTTATATCTGCTGGGCAGAGAACAGAGCAAGCTGTATATGGCTATGCCTGTGATAGCGTTAATATTTTTGATTCCCTGCTATTTGTTCTTTCGGTTTGGGCTTAGGCGGTATAAGTCAACCGGATCATGAGCGAATTCCGGCATGGTTATCGACAGTATATCCACATCGTCAATGACTGCGCCGGTAGAAGCGATCAATGCGGTAAACAGGCCAATAGTAAAGTTCCCACCAATAATAGCCGATATTAGATTAAGAACAATAAAGAACGACCAGCATTTGAACAACGCCGTGCTTAACAAAAAATACCTATAGATATGTATAGTATGCCATTGAGGAATCTCTCGCCAACAGAACTGAAAAGCATCGACAACATCAACAGACCAACCCATATAATCAGCCCGCTAAGGCTTTTCCCATGAGTAATCATTCCTGAAACTGTGTCAATAACCTTTTGCCGTAAAATAAATGGACAGTGGCGCGAGCACGGCGGATAAGCTGATTTGCAGCAGCTTTAATACAGTTAGCCCCGGCATGTATTTGAATAGCAGGGATATAGATTTTAAGGATTTTTGGAACAACGGTTCACCAGCGTTCAAGCAAAAATCTCCAAAAACAATGTAAATCACTTATAAAGCGCCTATCAATTTAATTTGGTATAATTAGATAGTAATATGGACCGATTATTACCTTATCAATAAAGATAAGATCAAATGAATGAATTGATAAAGATGGATTGGATGGATCGGAAGGGAGAGAGAGGATTTTGAATACAATATTAGCAGTTGATAAAGATATTAACGTTCATGAGCAGATGACTGCTGAATGGGAAAAGTATGGTATTAGAACACAACGCGCAAGTACAATGAGCGAAGCGATCTCCTTGCTTGCGAATGGCGAGAAGTATATTTATATAATCATAAACGAAGATTCCATCCCCGATTTTCTGTCACAAATTCAAATTATGCGCAATATTACAGACACGCCTATTTTTGCAATAACATCTAACTGTTCTGTCGAAAAGGAAATCAAAGCGTTGCAAAAAGGGGTAGATTCGTACAATCCCTTTGGCAAATCCCACAAGGAAACTGCCATCTCCATAATAGAATTGTTGAAAGCGACGCACCGCTGGTCAAGCCGTTGTCATGAATCTTTACCGGTTTTAACCGGGGGCAAAATCGTACTATCACCATCGCAGCGGGTTGTTTTTGTGGAAGACACCAAAGTGCCGCTTACAAAAAATGAGTTTGAAGTATTGCATTATCTTATGGTAAACAGAGGAAATCTTGTACCGCATACAAGGTTGCTAAAAGCAATATGGGGAGATGATTACGGAGCATGCGACACACCTGTTTTATGGCAGACGATAGACCGTCTACGAAAGAAACTGTCTCAAATATCCTCAGCGGATAAACATATAATCGTTGAGCGCAGCATCGGATACATGTTTTCATTAGATTAGAGCGATATTGAGTTTATTTATAATTGATTTTATAATGATAGAGACGATTTTGTAGAGTTTCTATCATTTTTTCTTTGATAATACGTGAAATGTAATCTTTTACTTAGATCTTTCCCAAAAAACATATAAAATTAACTTATCACAGATATTTATAAATTAATTGTAAAGCAATCGGCATTTGCATAAGAGTTTTTTATAATATAATTTATTCAATGGCTCATGCGCAGCCAGGAAAGTACAGTGATAAAGCATAGTCTCAATTTGGGCTATCTTATATATTTGTTTACGCTTTCAAGGTTTTAAGAAGTTTAAGAACAAAAATTCATCAGAAATGGAGGAAGGTTATTGAATAGCTAAACGAAGAACGATTGGTGTTGAACACGGTGAATGGTCAGGCGGCTCCCAAGCACGCCATATAGACTACAGATAGACCATCACGGCGAAGAAAAGACAAATCCGCATGGTACAACAGGGTGAGGACTACGAATACTCTCTGCCGGGCGTACTGAGGTATGTGACCTACAGCAGCACGGGCGGCATGGCAGTGATAGAAGCGGACGGCGTTCTGGACTTTGCTTTTGACAACATCAGCAAGTGAGAAAAAGAGGGTTTATATATATAAAACGGTTCTGGCGAAGGAAAACACATTCGCTGGAATTGTCAGGAACACGGTTATAGTAGACTCAAAAGATAACAAAGAGTATATAGAAAGCACAAAAGATTAAAGCGTCGAGATTATGTAATGGGGCAGTGACAGCGAAAAGCATCGCCAAGGTATCAAATGCCATGGATGGCAAAGCAGCTGTCGGCTCGACTTTCAGCTGCGCTGCTACCGCGACAAATATCGGCGGCAAGATAGATACTTATGAAAGGCAGCCGTTGCGGCTGCCTTTTTATGTGGCGCGCCGTGCATGGCGAATAACTAAGCGATGCAAGACCGCTGTGGGGTTGGCAATTGAATTGGAGAACGTTCAACAGCCCTATATCTTATCCGTCACGATTACCAAGTTACCTCGCACTGCCCACTGTCCGTTAAACCGTTTAAGACAAGCATTTTACTGGCAGCGTAACAGTCTTCATAAATTATTGCATGCGCTTAGTGGAGAACTATGGATAAAGCCAAGGTCAGCGTAGTTATGCCCGCGTACAACGCAGAGCGAACGATTGAAGAGAGCATTCGCTCGGTGTCGGCTCAGACTTATACAGAGTGGGAACTTATTGTTATTGACGATTGTTCAACAGATGGTACCGATGCTACAGTTATGCGCTTATCCGGAGCCGACCCGCGCGTAAAGTATTACCGGAACGGCCAAAACAGCGGCGTGGCGTACAGTCGCAACAAGGGCGTGAACCTTGCAAACAGCGAATATATAGCGTTCCTTGATTCTGACGATAAGTTTTCAAGCAACAAACTCGAACGGCAAATGGCCTTTATGAAAATTCACAACGCTCAGATTTCGTATACGGCAAGCGCGTTTATAGATTCCGAAGGCAATCCGTTTCGATATATCTTGCCTGCTGTAGGATGGCTTACATACTATAAACTTCTAAAGCGCAACTTAATGAGCTGCTCATCAGTGATGGTTAAGCGTGATTTGATTGTAAAATATCCGTTCACGAATCGCAAAAACACCCACGAGGATTTTGTTAGTTGGCTGTATATCGTAAAAGAAGTCGGCATTGCCTACGGACTTGACGAACCGCTCTTGACATACAGGCTGTCAGCAAACAGCAAGTCCGCAAACCGCTTGGCAAGCGCGTTAATGAACTACAACGCATATCGCGAAGTCGGATACAGTTTTGTAATTAGCGCGGCGTTTACGCTTAGATACGCGCTTCACAGCATACAAAAGAGGCGGAAAATTTATGCGAGCGGAAATTAGCATTATTGTCGCAATTTACAATATTGAGCCATATCTGACCGCTTGCGTTGACAGCCTTTTGAAAACTGACGCACACAATTGCGAAGTTTTACTGATTGATGACGGTTCAACCGATAGTTCCGGCGCAATATGCGATAAATTTGCCCAACAAAATGATAATGTTACTGCGTATCACAAGCCGAACGGCGGATTATCTGACGCTCGTAACTATGGTTTAGATAGATCCAACGGGGATTGGATAATCTTCATTGACGGTGATGATTGCCTTGATAGGGGTAAATTCAATCAATTTTTGAATATTCTGAGGGGAGCAGATAGTTCGGTTGATGTTGTCTTTAATGATTACATTTTGAACAATCTTCGAACCGGAAAGCAATTGGAATCACAGCAGATTTCTTCGTCTGCGACCATCAACAGCGTTCTTTCCGCACCCGGCGCAATTTGGAATGTGTGGAGATTTGCGTATCGTAAATCTTTCTTAGAAAAAAACAAATTGGATTTCAAAGTCGGTTGGCTCGCGGAGGATTTGGATTTTACGACAAGAGTGTTTGTTCAGCCGAATTTAAAAATCAAGTTTGCGCATATTCCATATTACTTGTACGCTTATCATCGCGGCGGCTCGATTACAGAGACGGCATCACTGAGATTGATGGAATGTATGACAACATCGGTACGCGAACATTACCAAGCGTTGAAAAATAGAAACGACACAATAGCCAAACTGCTGAAACGCAAGCTGCTCTCTGATTACATCAAACACGCCGCAAAATATTTTGATTTTGATAAAACTGACAGAAAGAAGATCAGGCGCTTCTATCGAGTTAATGGCTCGCCGTTGCCGTTTAACGCCGTTTGGCTTGCGGGGGTGTTGCTCTTAATGAGGAGGATTTACCATATTAGAAGATAAGTCCCAATACTATAAGCGCGTATTATCTGCGGCCAAAACATTTAATTTTTTTACGCCCGCAGAAGAAGTAATATTGAAAACCAAAGGTATTGATAGTGTTTTCTTAAGCGTAACCGCTCTTGTTAGCGCCCCATCTATAGCATCGTATGTTATCTGGATACTTTCGGACGCAGTAAGGCGTAATATAAAGACACTATTTTTCCTTGCGCGCGATGGGCTAATCCCTTGCAATATCGCTAAAGCTCTGTGCAAAGCGTGGAACATTAATATTGAGTGTAAATACCTATATTGCAGTCGTGTAGCGTTACGTTTGCCATTGTATCTTTTAGTTCGCGACTACGCTATGGACAAACTGTGTTCCTCAACTTACAAAGTAACCGTAGCCGACATTTTGGCGAGGGCAAATATTTTTGGAGAACAGAGCAAAGCAATTGCAAAAGAAATAGATATAAATCCCTGCGAACCACTTAAAAAACATCAGCTTGCCGACATAAAAATTAAATTGAGCGCAAGCAAGACCTTTGATTGCTTGGCAACCGTTAATGCCAAAGCAGCGTTAGAAAATACAAAAGGCTATTTGGGTCAGGAGATTTCGAGTTCAAAAAGTTTTGCCATTGTAGATACAGGTTGGGAAGGATCTATACAAACCTGTATCGCCTATTTGCTTGAAGAGGCTATTGGAGTTCCGAAAAATTCAGTAATCGGTTATTATTTGGGTATGTTCAAGCTTGGCAATCCGCAATTTGGAGAGTACAACTGTTTTCTGTTTTCGAGCGCAAAAAAGCTGATAAAGTTTATAGGTTTTAGTAATAACCTTACCGAATGTCTTTTTGCCGCAGACCATGGCATGACGCTTGGCTATGAACAAAGTGAGGGAAAATGGAAGCCTATTCTTGCAAAATCCGAACAGGCTCTTTGTTCTTCGGCTTGGGATTCATATAAGCAAATTGAGCTTTGCGTAGCTTATGCGGAGAGTTTTGCAAAAGTGAATTCTAAATGGCAGAAAGGCGATTTAACGCGCGAGCTATTGACTCTTGCAAAGCGTTTGCTATTGGGGCTTATGGCTAAACCGACATTAGATGAGGCGCGACTTTACGGAGCGATTCCGTTTAGCGATGGAATGACGGTCGATGTATCAACAAGCTTAGCGGTTAGTATGTCGCCAGAGCAACTAGAATATAAGTCCTTGTCTTGCCGTGTAATTGATAAGAGTAAGGCTCGGCGCCGTGAAATTGCGCCCGAACAGCCGGTATATTGGGTTAACGGAGCGTTAACCCTCTCCGGCTGTGGAGCGCTTAAAAAACTTGATGCGCGGTTGCTGGACATACTGTATTGGGTGCTGTATAGATGATAAAAAAATATGAAAAATATCACTTCCTGTTTTCTGTGCTTGTAAAGCGGGATTTCAATAAAAAATATAATCGTACTGTATTAGGCGCATTGTGGAGCTTGCTATCGCCGCTTTTGATGGTACTTACACAGTCAATTGTGTTTACTCACTTTTTCGGTAGGACAACACCGCACTTTGTCGTTTATATGTTCATAGGAAACATCGTGTATTCATTCTTCCGGCAAGCAACGACAGATGGTATGATGGCGATAGAGAGCAACGCAGGCATCATCTCAAAAATACGAGTTCCGAAGTACCTCTTCGTTTTCTCAAAGAATGTGGTTTCCGTTATAAATATGCTGCTTACGTTGATACTGCTGTTTACATTCTGTTTCGCGGACGGTATGGCGTTTAGCTGGAAGTGGATTATGGTTGCGTATCCGCTGTTGTGCCTAACAGTATTCAATATCGGCGCGGGGTTGCTTTTATCGGGAGTATATGTATTTTTTCGCGATACGCGGTACTTTTATGACATATTTTGCGTTATATTGATGTACTTCTCAGCGATTTTTTATACGATCTCCTCATTCCCAGAGCACATACAGTGGCTGTTTAATATCAACCCTGTTTTCGCCTATATTTCGTATATAAGAAAATTGCTGATTTACTCGCAGCTGCCGTCCTTGCGGCACACGATGCTGTGCTTGGGCTATGCGGCGATAATGTTGGGAGCGGGGTGCCTGATGTACTTCAAAAAGAACAGGAGCTACATCTACCAGTTATGAGCAAACAAGTGGTGCTTGCTGAGGATATCGCAGTAATGTATCCAATCGGCAATCTTAAAAACATAGGGCTAAAAGAATACCTTATCCGCAAAATAAAAAAACAGTACCCAATGACGATGTTTACCGCCTTAACCGATGTGTCATTTGTGCTTAATGAAGGCGATATGCTCGGCATAATCGGCAGCAATGGCGCGGGAAAATCGACATTGTGCAAAATAATAGCGGAAATTATGTACCCGTCCAAGGGATCTATTACTGTAAACGGCAACGTAGCCGCCCTGCTCGAACTAACCACGGGATTTGACGCGCATATGACGGTGCGCGAGAATACTTACCTGCGTGGCGCGATATTGGGATACTCGAAACAGTTTCTTGACGAAAAATATCCCGAGATAATTGACTTCGCGGAATTGCGAGATTTTCAGGAATTCGCGTTTCAGCAGTTAAGTTCAGGAATGAAAGCGCGACTGGCGTTTTCAATAGCTTGCCTCATACAGCCGGAAATAATCATTTTGGACGAAGTGCTGTCCGTCGGCGACGGAGCGTTTAAGAAAAAAAGTGAGGCGAAAATGCTGGAGGTAATCAACTCTGGCGCTACGACGATAATCGTGTCCCACAGTATTGAGCAGGTTACACGGCTTTGTAACAAAGTCTTGTGGCTAGACCACGGTCGGCAGCTTGCGTTCAGCGGCAATGTGGCGGAGGTCTGCGAGGAGTACAACAGCCCAAAACATAAAGATGGGAGAAAGTAAATTGCGCGAGGCAATAACCAAAACATATGACACATTGTCGGAGCGAATGTGCGGGATTTATGACAAAATCCTTGCGCCGGAAATAAAAATTGTAAGTTTTGATATTTTTGACACGCTTATTTTACGTCCAGTTCTTGACCCGCAGGACATGTTTGTGCTTGCCGGACAAATAGCAGACGTTGAGTTTTTCCCACAAAAACGCATAACAGCGGAGGTTCAAGCGCGGAAGTATTATAAAAACGCACAGGATGAAGATGTCACTCTTGGCTTGATATACGAGGTTTACGCAAATCTGTTTAATATTGATCCGGTTGAAACAGAACGTTTAAAGCGCATAGAGTTAGATTTGGAATTAGAACTTACTTACCCCCGACAAATCACTAAGTTATTGTATCAAGCGGCATTAGACGCAGATAAAGAAGTCATCATTGTTTCCGATATGTACCTATCCGCTGAATTTCTTGCGCGTATGTTAGAAAAAAATGGTTACACCGGCTACTCAAAACTATACATTTCAAGTGAATATAGGCTGTTCAAAGGCACAGGCAATCTTTGGACCGCAGTAATCTGCGAGTTTGCCAAACGCGGAATAAAGACAAACGAAATTATTCATATCGGAGACAATTGGAAATCCGATGTAACTATTCCGCGCAGCAAAGGACTTCAAGCCGAGTTTATAATGAAAGTAATGGATTGTGTAAATAAACATCCGCGCTTGAAAGCAATTACAAAATATTCGCACGCCAATATTAGAGCAACTCAATTTCAGATGATGATGGGTCTGGCGTTTAATTTTATGTTTGACGACCCGTACAAACCGACTCCCAAATACAGCCGCTACAATGGGGAAGCCAGGCAGTTCGGTTATCTTATCGCGCCGTGGTTTATTACGTCGGCGCTGTGGCTGGCAGAACAGGCAAAAATTGACAAGATCGACAAACTCATTCTCGCTTACCGCGACGGGTATATGCACAAAAAGATACTGGATATTCTAACGCCGTACTTTTCCAGTAATACGTTTTCCATTGAGACGGCCTATCTTTCGAGAATCTTGCGCACCCCATTTTTTGCTTCGAAGCGGAATGGCTTGTTTGAAGCCATAATTCACGACGATGTTATATCGACACTTACCGTTGATTCATTCATCAGCGATTACCTTAACATTACTGATGATGAGGCAGCAACAAAGATTCGCAAGATTTTTTATTCTTACGGCTGTTCACGCGGCGACAAAATAATTGTGGGAATTAAACAAAACCCGCAGTTGTGCGCAAAAGTGCAAGAGGTATGGCAGCCGTTCGCATTGGACTATGCGAATCAATTTCGCCAATACCTAAGCAACATCTGTACCGATAACTGCGGTATTTTCGACAGCGGTTCGCGGTCGGCATCGGCTGTCTTTGTGGCAAACTATATCGGTGTCAACCCTGTTAGTTATCAGCTTTTAGGCAATCCATCCACTTACTTCAATAAAAAAGTGCGCCAAAATACGTTTGTTCAGTATGAATATTATATGTTTTCACGAGCATCGCCCGCTATTATTTTGCCAGAAGTTATAATGTCAGACCCGCGCGCGGAGGTCGTCGGCATCAAAAACGGTGAGCCGGAGATTCTTATACAGGAAGAAACTAAATTCACACATTCAATCGAAACTATTCAAGGCGCAGTTATTGAGTACGTTGAGCAATTCGCAATACTGTTCGGAAAATACATTGATAAGATAACGTATTCACAATTGTCAGCCTATCAAATCATATATGATTTGCTACTGTCACCGAACAGGTTCGACGCGGAATTTATCAGGAATTTGTATTATCCCAATCGGTTTGACAACCATTCGGAAACGCGGTTTGCAATTTGGTATAGTTCCAGGTTTAAGAGTTCAGCAACCACATTGCCGTTTTTCGAGAGACTGCGCGTCAATGTCTGGAAACTATGCGTCAAATTACATATTCTGCATCCCGTAAGAAGAGTCTATCGCATACTGTCGGGTAAAAACGTAAAGTTTGCGGATTCTGTACGCCTCAAAACAGAGGCGGCAATCGCGAAATTAACCTCATCTCCACCTGTCGAACTGCCATTTGTCGGCATGCCGCACGCAAACTTTTTTAAACTGCTAAACGCTGTTGCTCCTAACATTGATGCTTGCGCGATAGTTCCTCAAATGAGCGGATTTAATAAAAGTGCTGTACTTGCCAGAATATATGTCCCAGATGAGTTTGCTCGCTCCTACACCGTTTCGTCCGCTGAAAAAGCAATACCGAGTGAAATAAGGGCATTCTTCAAGCAGCACCCCGATTTGCAAGAGTGCGTGGATGTACTGAATGTTGGGTACGCGGGGCACTATGTCGGCAACAGCGCAAGCGTGCTGGTTTACTACCAGTACAAATATCTGCGCGAGGCACTTCGCGCATCCAAAGTACTTTGGAGTTGGAACCAATTTGTACCATTTAACCACACGGCGAGCATTGTAGCGCAGGAAAAGAACATTCCCATTGTAATTTCAGAAAGTGGGATGTTGCCCGGGACAATGCTGATGGACACATTCGGTATGCTTGGATTCGGTACAATTGGAAAATTCCCCGACCGTTTTGCCGCTTTGCCTGTCTGCGACGAAGAAATAGAGCGCGCGCGCGAGTTGATTTCAGGGTGGCAATCAAACAATTCCAACAGGTACAAACAACAGTCATTGCCAGAAGTTGCGGATAAACTTACCTCAATTGACCGCTCTAGACCAACTTTACTTTACGCTGGCGAATTGGATGCGGAAGCTGGAATGCCGAAGTTTTGGCACGAGGGCAAAGGAGGCATATCGCCTATGTTCGACTCATCAGATGAGGCTATGCGGTTCCTTGCGAGACTGGCGGAGAAAAACAATTGGAATTTGATATACAAGCCTCACCCGATAACAGTTGCGGCATCACACTCATACTTACCTAAATTACACTTACCGCCTAAGAATGTCATCTATTTACCGCAGGGTAGCCTGTACGATATGTTTGCTGTAAGCGATGTAATCATTTGCATTGCGACGAGCGTGTCGTACAACGCGCTTGTGAGAGGTTACCCCGTTGTCTTGTTGGGCAAGAGTACTCTGATTGGTCAGGGTTGTGCGTATGAGGCGCTTAAAATCGAACTGATAGAGCCGACAATAAAAACGGTGTTGGAGAATAAGCGCGCAACTCAGCAAATTGCGGCTTTTGAACGCCATTGCGCGCAACTGCTTAAATATTACCTGTTTGACGATTTGCAGCTGCGTAAAAAACGTTATGGACTGCCGTATACAGATGCTGTCGCGCTGATAAAAATGGCGGAGAATCGAAAAACATCCGAAGATTTTGTATTTGGAGGCGAGCGAGGATAGAAATGAAAACAATTGCTTTTATCCCAATAAAGCTGAATAACGAGCGATTGCCGGGCAAAAACATAAAGCTGCTCCACAACAAGCCGCTGATAAGCTACATTTTGGAGACAGCGTTAAAAGTACGCTCATTTGATTCGGTGTACGTTTGGTGCAGTAACGAAGGAATCTGCGATTACTTACCGCAGGGTGTGAAATTGTTGAAGCGCGCCGAGTATTTAGACTTGTCAAACACCAGCATTACTGCGGTCATATCCGAGTTTGTTCAAGCTGTTCCCGCTGACGTGTACGCGTTAATGCATGCAACCGCCCCCTATACGTCAGCGGAAAGCGTTGAGAAAGGTATAAATGCCATTGTGAGCGGCGAATACGATTGCTCCTTCTCTGTGACAAAACACAACGAGTTTTTGTGGCAAGACGGCAAGCCCAATTACGACACGCGAGATATTCCGCGAACGCAAGATTTGGACCCGTTCTTTATTGAAACTACAGGCTTCTATATTTTCAAGCGAGAGCTGATAACGGAAAACGGAAGCAGAATCGGAAACAAACCAATGCTGGTTGAAGTATCAAAACTCGAAGCGATTGACATAAATGAGCAAGTCGACTTTGAACTAGCGCAAGCGCTCCCCCCACCCGAGTTGTAATCATTTAGAATATGTACGGCAAATTACTCAAGGCAAAATCAGCAAAGGGGAGATTGTGATTTGAGAATCAACGTTTTAGACTGCACTCTCCGCGACGGCGGATATGTAAACGATTTCAATTTCGGCGCAAGCACTATTGAAAAAATCAAGAGTGGGTTTTGCGATGCGAACATTGATATTATTGAGTGTGGCTTTTTACAGTCTGGCAAGAATGACCCGGAGCGCTCGTTGTATGGCGCGGCAGAACAAATAAAGCTGCCTCCTAATCGCGACGCGCAAATGTTTGTGGCGATGATTGCGTTCGGTGATATTAGCGCCAGCGAAATCGCAAAAAGACAGTCTGATTATATTGACGGGATTCGGCTGACATTTCACAATTCCGAATGGGAAGAAACAAAAGCGTTAGCCCAAAATCTTATGGATAAGGGCTATAAGGTCTTTATCCAACCTGTCGGAACGCTGTCATATACAGATGAAGAGCTTCTTGCGCTTATAAAGCAAGTAAACGAACTAAAGCCGTTCGCATTCTATCTCGTTGATACGCTCGGCTCAATGTACAAGAATGATTTAATGCGGCTGTTTTTCCTCGTAGAGCATAATTTAGCGGACGGCATCGCGTTAGGTTTTCACTCGCACAACAATATGCAGCTGTCGTTTTCCAACGCAATGAGTTTACTGGAGCTTCACACGCAAAGATATTTAATCATTGACAGTTCCATTTTCGGAATGGGACGCGGCGCGGGAAACCTGAATACGGAGCTAATCACGCACTATATAAACAGTAATATTGAGAACCGCTACAATATAACGCCATTGCTTGACTTAATGGATGAGATTATTCTGCCCATTTACAAGTACACGCCATGGGGATTCAGCGAGCCGTACTATATGGCGGCAATTCGTGGGGTCCACCCAAATTACGCGTCTTACCTGATTGACAAACAATCTATGAGTATGGCAAAGATCAGTAGACTGCTTGATGTTTTGCCACAGAATAACAGGCATTTGTTCAAAAAATCGCTTATTGAGGAAGTCTATTTCGCCGATATGCGGCACACTACCAATGACGCGGTGGCTTTGAAGAATCTACGTGAAATCATAGGCGTACGCGCTGTATTAGTTGCGGTTCCCGGCAGTTCCGTAAAAACACATGCGGATTCAATTGGCAAATATATTGCCGCAACTAACTCGTTTGTAATCAGCGTCAACTTCGTGCCGGAGCAATTTACGCCGGATTTGGTATTTATTGGCAACCAAAGGCGCTACGGCCAGCTAAGAAGAAATGAAATCCCTGTGATTGTTTCGTCCAACATTGACGCGCAAAACGCGTTTGTGATTGATTATGACTCGCTTCGTTCAGGCAGCTCAGACTCGTCGGGACTAATGGCATTGCGCTTATTGATACAGCTTGATATAAAGTCCGCCGCGCTTGCGGGCTATGACGGATTTTCGGCGGGGACTAACTATTATGGCAAAACCTATGACAACTATCTTTCGGGCGAGGCTATTGAAAACCTGAACGAAAATATGGAAACTCAATTAAGGAAGATACATAAGCGTATGAAGCTAAATTTTGTAACACCAACAGCCTATAGGATATGATAAAGCTGATTGTATTTGATGTTGACGGAACGCTGACAGACGGCGGAATAATTATATCCGATGGCGGCATTGAAACAAAATGTTTTAGTGACGCGGATGGCCTGATAATACGCCAATTGCCAGCGTTGGGCTACGTTACGGCGATAATAACAGGCCGTATTTCCTCGCCTGTTGAGGTTCGCGCTCGAGACTTGAGGATTACAAAGTTGTACCACGGCATTGGCGACAAAGTCGTCGCCTTGCGTGAATTGTGCGGAGAACTTGGCATTAGATTTGCCGCAGTCGCCTACATTGGCAATGACTTAAACGATTACGCCGCAATGGATCTCTGTGGATGGAAAGCCTGTCCGGCGGACGCTGTGGAAGAAATAAAGGCGATATGCGATTATATAAGTAAACTCAATGGCGGTCGAGGGGCGGTGAGGGATATATTGGCGAAGCTGCTGAAATCTGAAAATCGCTATGCTGATTTCGTTAAACTGTTCGGATGAAATGGGCAATGATCAAGAACCTATCCCACAATAAGGATTTTGTGGGATAGGCTCTAAGTCCCCATATGGTCTACGTAGGTCTTTCAGATTTAGTTGTATTTTTTCTTATATCTTTTGTATATTCTTTTTTGTGCCCTTGGTTTATTATATCAGTCGTTTTTGGCTTGAAAAGTAAATTCTATTGCCCTGGCTGTAGCGGCTTCATCTCAATCAAGCGCGAATAGCGGCAATTTGTGATATAAAATTTTCCGCTTGCTCTAATGTGATAGCGCCAGAATTGACAAGACGATCAATCAAACGCGGCCCGCTCCCTTTTTCATTGGCCAATAGCGCGTCTGACATTTCTATAACGGCATACGCGCGCAGATAGGTTGTATCAAATATATCGCGCCTTGACAGGCTTTGCAGATTTATCTTAACGGCGTAATCAACAGCGCTATTAAAATCAAAGTCACCCTGCTGTTCGGTGTAACCCAACGCTCGCAGTAGCATAGCGGTAAATTCTTTGTACGTAATAGACCTCGACGCGTCGAATTGATCGTCATCGACACCAAACGCAATGCCGTGAACATTCGCGAATGCCGCGACGCTTTGTCCCCAAACCGGCACATCGTTAAAGGGGCAACTCCCATCATAGGCGATTGCCAATTGTTCCAGCCCCAACAAACGAATGAGCAGGGAAAGAGACTCTATGCGCGAAAGCGGTTGCTCTAGACGGTAAACAGGGGTAGTTTCACTGGTCGTATCCCCGACGAACAAGCCGAGGTTGTGCAACATTTTTGCTATGTCGCCTGCTATGGTTAGCGCGTTATCTGATGACAGCGACGGTATAACCGGGCTTGATAGCAAAGTCTGCGCCAATTCAGCACTACTTGCGGTATCGTAAACCGACGACAATAGATTTTTTGATGGCGCTGGTGTGGTCGAAGAGCGGCTTGCTGTCACGCTTGAAGCAGGTTCGTTAGCCGGGCCGGGTGAGGGGTCTATTGTGGTGATTTTTTCGGGTGTTACCGATGCGCCTTGCTCATCATCCGGCTCCGCTGGATCTGCTCCGATCTGCTCGTCGTCCGGTTCCGTTGGATCTGCTCCGATCTGCTCGTCGTCCGGTTCCGTTGGATCTGCTCTGATCTGCTCGTCGTCCGGTTCCGTTGGATCTGCTCCGATCTGCTCGTCGTCCGGCCCTGCTGGATCTACTCTGCCTTGCTCATCATCTGGCTCCGCTGGATCTGCTCCGCCTTGCTCATCATCTGGCTCCGCTGGATCAATTCCGCCTTGCTCATCATCCGGCTCCGTTGGATCAGTTCCGCCCAGCTCTGGATCGTCCTCTTGTTCATCAATCAACTCTTCCTTGACCTCATCCCACGAATATGTGATGGCCGTGTCAACAACTTGCTTGTACGTCACAACATATAAATACGCATCCTTTCCTCGCGTGTTAATATTGTTGGCGGTTCCTTGGGCAAGCGCGTATAAATCCGCGCCTCCATTTTCCCTTGGTATTGCTATATAATAGCGTTCGTCACCAGATATAGGCGCATTTATTGTCAAAAGAGGTAAGCCTTCCTCATCTGGCACGAGCTTATAAAACTTCTCGTGCGAGGGGCCAAGGGTCAAATTATCAGGATAGCCCTTCAAGCTGATTTTATCTACGAGCGCTTCATCCTCGTTAATTTTATCGTTGATTTTATCTTCGCTGACTATGCTTTTAATCGTATCGTCATTAATTCTGTACGCCCACAGCCCGCCCTCTGCCAAAGCTCCCAACGGCTGTGTTTCATAAGTCTCATCTATTCCGTACACCGTGCCGCCATCCGCCGCGAATGTTTCCATAAAAGCGAAATAGATCTGTTTAAGGGTGTCCTCGCCACCCGTGCCAATATCGGTTGCGGCCTTTAGCATATCGCCCATCGCGGCGTAAAGATCCGTAACCTTTACCTCATCCAACGGCTTTGGATCGGGGATATATTTTTGCTGCACATATGTAATAATGCTCGGCATAAAATCCGGGTATCTGGTTGACCATTTAGCGAACAGCACCGCCAAGGCATAATTTTTATCACAGTTATATCTGAAAAATTCACTGTATGGATTGGGGTTATTATAAGTGTTGGTAGCCGCATCAGAAATCAATATGTTTTCGTTCCAATATGGGGTGTCTGGCAATGTTGTTTCTGCCCGCTCCGCACTCAAGCGCGCCACAAACAAGTGCGCTAACGCCTCGCTCAACAATTGGGTTATTTCATCGGTTGGCTGGTTTTTATGAGCCTCAAAACGCACAAAGAAACACATGTTAAAAAGCTCACGCGCAAACGCTTCAATCATTTCCTCATTGCCATCGGTAAGAGCTGTATACCCGCGATTGCCAATGTCTATATGTATCATATCCAGCTTGCTGTATTCTATCGTACCTCCAGAAGTTCCTGGCGCGTAGTCTTTGCGGTCAAACACAGCCGCTTGATAGTCATCACTCTCTTTGCCGCTGTCGCCCTTGATGTCATACAGTAGGCAGTTAAGCGCACCGTCATTACCCAGGTCTCCCACATCAGTTACGCCAATTGAGGACAGGTTGGCGTTTGTCACCACTCCCGAATATTGCGCAATGGAGTCAAGCTCGGCAAAAACTTCGTCAAACCTTTTTGCTAAGTGATTGGCGAATTCTGTATTAATATCGCGAAGCCTGCACGCATTTGAATGAGCTGTGTTCGTTTTATTATGATAGTCCGCGTCATCAAGCACCCAAATGTTTATGCCGCCATGCTGGGCAGCCAAATTCGCCATTATTGCAAGATATTTTGTAGCAGATGTAATCTTATAAAATTGAAACAGACGAGTGTCGCCTACATTAAATGGCCCGGAAGATGACCCTGGGTCTGTTGATTCGGCGGCGTGGGTGTCGTTTACGCGTATGAGGGCGATTGTCATCGCGAATATGATTGCAAACGCGAAGAGTATAATTCTTTTAGGGCGCATATCGTTCTCCTAGGTTTGTCGATTTTTAATGTCAGTAACGCACCATAGTATAACTATTTACGCTAAAAATGTCAATATTTATCGATATTTATGAGTATGCTCGCGCACAAAAAAACGAACCTCTGGCTGATGCCACTCAGCCGGAGGTTCGTTTTGCCTAACATATTCAAATTGCCTGCTTACGAAAATATATTAACTGCCTTTCTGCTGTTTCACCATGTCCTGTCGCGACAATAACAGCTACCCTTGAGTCGCAAACACCCCGGTGTACAATTGATAATACTTGCCCTTTTCTTTAAGTAAACTCTCATGGCTTCCGCGCTCAATTATACTGCCGTTCTCCAGCACCATAATCGCGTCGGCGTTTTGGATGGTAGATAGCCTGTGTGCTATGACAATCACTGTGCGGCCCTCCATCAAATTATCCATCCCTTTTTGTACAATCGCCTCCGTGCGCGTGTCTATGCTCGATGTAGCCTCGTCCAGTATCATTACGGGCGGGTCGGCGACCGCCGCGCGCGCTATGGACAGCAGCTGACGCTGCCCCTGGCTCAACTGCCCGCCATCGCCCTCTATCTCTGTATCATATCCTTTAGGCAGTCGCATGATAAAGTCATGGGCGTTGGCAAGTTTGGCCGCGTGCTCTACCTCTTCATCAGTCGAGTCAAGTCTGCCATAACGAATATTTTCGCGCACAGTGCCTGTGAATAGGTTGACATCCTGCAATACGATGCCCAACGATCGTCTCAGGGCGTTTTTTTGTATCTTGTTTATGTTGATATCGTCTATGCGTATCTTACCGTCGGCAATATCATAAAAGCGATTTATCAAATTGGTAATGGTCGTTTTGCCAGCGCCTGTCGCGCCAACAAAAGCTATCTTTTGCCCCGGTTTGGCAAATATAGACACATCGCGCAACACAGGCTTGCCCGGCATGTATTCAAAATCCACATCGTTTAGCGTAACATGGCCCTTTACCTCTGTGTATGTTAAACTGCCGTCGCCGTGAGGGTGCTTCCAGGCCCACAGCCCTGTCGGTTTGTCACTCTCCACAAGATTGCCATCGTCCCACTTGGCATTCACCAGCGTCACATAACCTTCGTCTTTTTCTACTGGTTCGTCCATAAGCGCAAACACGCGCGCCGCGCCGGCCAGTGCCATTATTACGGCGTTTATTTGCATAGATAGCTGGCCTATCGGTTGGGCAAACGAGCGCGACAGCGTCAAAAACGCCGCTATGTCGCCAAGCGAAACCCCTCCGAAACCGTTTATCGCCATAGCGCCGCCGATCATCGCTATCAGTACATATTGCGCGTTGCCTATGTTACCCATAATGGGCATAAGTATATTGGCGTAACGATTGCCAGCGGACGCGTGATCATACAGTGTGTCATTTTTTTGGTCAAAATCTACCTTGGTTTGCTCTTCATGCGTAAAGACTTTTATGATTTTTTGCCCGTTTATCATTTCTTCTATAAACCCGTTGACATCCCCCAAAGAGCGTTGAACCTCAACAAAGTGCGTGGCCGACAACGAGCTTATCTTGCGCGTCACCAACAACATCAAAAACACAACGGCAAAGACGACAATGGTCAAGTAAACGTTAAGTATTAGCATCGTTATCGTAACAGAAACAATCATGAGTATCGAAGCAAGCGTCTGCGGTATCGTCTGCGAGATCATCTGCCGCAGCGCGTCAGTGTCGTTCGTGTAACGGCTCATCACATCACCGTAAGAATTTTGGTCAAAGTAGCTTATAGGCAATCTTTGCATGCGCGCAAACATCTCGTCACGCAAACGTTTCAATACGCCCTGCGAAATTGTAACCATCAGCCGTTGGTAGAAAAGAGATGCAAACATACATATCAGAAACATCCCGCCCATTTGGGTTATCACAAACAGCAGGCCGCTGTAGTCCAAATTTTGCGTCTTCATCGCCAGCATGGGGGCGATGTGATCGTCTATGAGGCTTTGGATAAATGTGGTGGATACAACATTCGCAAGCGAGCTAATCACAATGCACACCGCGACGATAACGAGTAATATTTTATTCTTCTGCGCTATATAAGCCAGCAAGCGTTTTGCCATGCCCCAATTTATCTGCGGCTTCATGGGCTTGCCATCCGGCCCTATGGCAACGGGTATTCTGCCTCCGGGGCCGCCCGGCCCCCTGCCGAAACCGGAGCCTCCCCCGCTGCTCGTATATGTGCGCTGTCCAGCCTGAAGTGGTTTTTCATTCACAGGCGGGGTTTCTCCGCTTGGTGGCGGCGGAGGGGGCATGGGGCCGTGTCCGTTTGGCGGCGGCGGAGGGGGCATAGGGCCGCGTCCGCTTGGCGGCTGTGGGGGAGTGAAGCCCTCTGGCAAAGGCATACCAGGTCTCCATCCCTTTGGCATACCGGGATAATTTCCATCTTTGTCAGGCGGAGGGGGAGCAAAATTCTTATCAGATCGCTTCATCAAAGTCTCCTCCTTGAGTTTGTGAATTATATACCTCTGTGTAGATGGGATCATGATCAAGCAACTCGTCGTGCGTACCCACGGCGTGAACCTTTCCATTGTCAAGTACAACTATTTTGTTAGCGTCTTGTACGCTGGCTACACGTTGGGCTATTATCAATTTTGTGATGTGCGGAATATCCTCTTTAAATGACTTGCGTATCATGGCGTCTGTACGCGTGTCCACCGCGCTGGTCGAGTCGTCCAAAATTAATACCTTGGGGTGCTTCAGCAGCGCGCGCGCGATACATAGGCGTTGCTTCTGCCCGCCCGATACATTCGTACCGCCTTGTTCTATCATTGTGTCATACTTATCAGGCAGCTCTTCTATAAAGCTATCGGCTTGGGCTAGTTTGCAGGCGTGTATAATCTCCGCGTCTGTGGCGTCTGGGCTGCCCCATCGCAAATTCTCTTTTATCGTTCCTCCAAAAAGGATATTCTTTTGCAGCACCATCGCCACATTATCCCGAAGCGTTTTTATATCCAAATCACGCACATCCACCCCGCCTACTGTCAGCGATCCCTCGGTCACATCATACAGTCTTGGTATTAGCTGCACAAGCGTTGTCTTACTGCTGCCCGTGCCGCCCAAAATACCAATCGTTTCGCCAGATTTTATTTCAAGGTTCACATCAATAAGGCTCAGCTTTTCTTTGTCGCCGCTATAACTGAAACTTACGTTGTTAAACACGAGCGAGCCATCTTTAATCGTTGTTATGGGGCTTTGCCTGTTTGTCAAATCAGACTGTTCGTCAAGCACTTCCGTAATGCGCTCCGCCGACGCGCGAGAGATATAGAGCATAACGAATACCATAGAGAGCATCATCAGCGACATGAGAATCTGCATCGAATACGTAAACACGCTCATCAACTGGCCAGTGCTCAGTTCACCGCCAACAACCATCCTTGCGCCTATCCATGATATAAGCAGCATACCGCCAAACATACAAAACTGCATTATCGGCATATTAAACGCCAGCCGTTTTTCCGCGCGCGAAAAATCGTCGAAAATTTGCTTGCTAACTTCGTAAAATTTGCTTTCTTCAAATTTTTCGCGCGCGTAACTTTTTACTACGCGCACACCGCGTACATTTTCTTGCACAATCTTGTTCAGCTTGTCATAGGTTTTAAACACGCGCTTAAATATCGGATGTACGCTAGTCATAATCAATAAAAGCCCTATCGTCAAAATGGGTATGGAGCAAAGAAATATAAGCGCCAAATCGGGCGCGGTGCTAAACGCAGCGATAAAGGACATTACAAGCATAACAGGACATCGCACAGCCATGCGAATTATCATTTGAAAAGCGTTTTGCACATTCATAACGTCCGTAGTAAGGCGCGTGACAAGGCTGGACGTGGAAAATTTGTCGATATTAGAGAAGCTGAAGTTTTGCACATTGTAAAACATATCTTTGCGCAGGTTACGCGCGAAACCGGTCGATGCCTTCGCGGCGACAGACCCCGCCAGAGCTCCCAAAAACATCGCGATCAGCGACAGCGCAATCAGCAGCACCCCCATAAACGCAACATGCCTCATATCCCCGCTTTCTATGCCATTATCAATGAGATCCGCCATCAAAAAAGGGATAATGACCTCAAAAAAAACTTCGATCACAACCAATATTGGGGTCAATATAGCAGGGCTTTTGAACTCGCGTATAGACCTGGCGAGTTTTTTTATCATAGTTCCCACTCCTTGTAGTTAAACATGTAACACAGATGCCTCAAGCTCCCACGCAATTCTGATAACCATTTACGGCGATTTATTTACGATTTGATTAATCCATTTGCCGCGCGCTCACGCTCATTTATAAAATGTCCGGCAGTGGGGATGTTGGTTACGCGGTAGTATTCCGGGTTGTCGCAAATGAAATCATCTGTGTGTATCAACCTGGTGAGCGTACTGTTTTTCCTTAAGGTAAAAACGGCGACGCCTACCGAGTTTTTGGATGCGCTGGCGGCAATAAGACTTGTAGAAAACAACAGCGCCTTGTCACAATCGCGCAAGGCAAAGAAGTCCGCGTCGTCTTTCACATGAGCGGCAAACACCAAGCGTGACTTGTCTGAATAGGCGTTTATCATTTTTTTGCGATTCACTTTTGTGGCATAACTATTCATCGGTATTTTAGAAACCTTTCCATTGGCAAAGGCATATATTATATACCCCGAATAATCCAGTGTCACCGCGATAAAGACAATCTTTTCTCCCGCGACCATGCCTAGCGTGTTAGTTAAAAATTCGCCTTGCGCGGACGCTTTGCACTCTGACAAATCGTGTGCCTTTACCTTGTATACGTTTTGCATATCACTGAAAAACAATACATCGTGTTTATTCTGCGCGTCCAGTTCTTGAATTATCGTGTCCGCCTCTTTTAGGGCTTGTTCATTAGCCGATCTCAATGACGCGGCGGTTATTTTTTTGAAATAGTTATGCGCCGTTAAAAATAGTCTGACAGGGTAGTCTTCAATCAAATCCTCTTTTGCAATTTCAGGCATCTCTTGTTCGTAAACAATCTGTGTGCGACGGGGCTCGCTATACTTTTTAGCGATGTCTTTCAATTCTTTCGCGATTTTGTTTTCTATGTCTGTGTCGCTGGACAAGAGTTTACGCAGTTCATTAAGCTCGTTAAATAATTTATCCAACTCGTTAACGCGGCTTATGACATGTTCTTTATTAAGATTTCTCAACTTTATCTCGGCTATAAACTCCGCCTGCTCCCTGTCAATGTCAAACCCTTCCATAAGGTTGGGAATAACGTTTTTGTCCTCCTCTGTGGAGCGAATAATACGTATCGCTTTATCAATGTCAACAAGAACCTTTGCTAAACCCTCCAGTAAATGGGCGTGGGCGGTCTTTTTCTCAATATCAAAGGCTACTGCCCGCTTTACGCAGGTTTTGCGAAATTTCAGCCATTCGTTTAATATTTCCCTCACGCCCATGACCCTGGGTTTACTGCTTACAAGAAAGTTAAAATTGCAGTTAAACGTGTCGCACAGGGGCGTCTGTTCGAATAGCTTGCGCATGAGCAGGTCAGGGTTTACGCCACGCTTTATATCCAGCGTTATCCGCAAGCCATTAAGGTCCGTTTCATCCCGCACATCATTTATCTCTCGCAATTTACCGGCTTTCAGCAGGGCGGCTATTTTATCAATAATAGCCTCTATTGTTGTTGTGTAGGGAATTTCGGTTATCTCCACGCAATTTTGTTTGGGATCATGCCTATATTTTGCGCGCAACCTAAAACTTCCGCGCCCGGTCTCATATATCCTGCGCAATTCGTCGGCGTTATAGATCAATTCGCCCCCGGTGGAAAAATCAGGGGCCTGTAAATATTTGAGCAGATCGGTTTCGCGATTTTTTATGTATGCCACGGTTGCGTCACAAACCTCTTTAAGGTTAAAGCCGCAAACGTTGCTGGCCATTCCCACTGCTATACCCTGGTTAGACGTTACCAGCAAATTGGGAAAGGTAGTGGGAAACAACAGCGGCTCTTTCATTGAACCGTTGTAGTTGTCAGCCATATCTACAGTATTTTTGTCTATATCCTTAAACAGTTCGCCGCATATGCTACTCAAGCGCACCTCGGTGTAACGACTGGCGGCGTATGCCATATCCCTGCTGTACACCTTGCCGAAGTTGCCCTTGCTATCTATAAATGGGTGCAAAAGGGCATCGTTACCCCGCGTGAGACGTACCAGGGTTTCGTAAATGGCTTGGTCTCCGTGTGGGTTAAGTCTCATTGTCTGCCCCACAACGTCGGCGCTCTTTATACGCTGCCCAGATAGTAGCCCCATCTTGTACATAGTATATAACAGCTTGCGGTGAGCCGGTTTAAAGCCGTCCATCTCGGGTATGGCGCGGGAGATTATAACGCTCATGACATAGGGCATATAATTTTCTTGCAGTGTTTCCGCGATACGTTGTTCGGCTACGGTAGAATTTTTCATGTACTTTACAACCTTATCGTTCTCATTGTTAGTTGCCGGCGAGTATGCAAAATATGCTCTCTAAACAACCTCTGTCACATCGATGTATCGTTGGCCATGCTGTTCTATAAAATCCTTGCGCCCGCGCAGATTGTTTCCCAGCAAGATTTCAAACATCTCGCGCGTCAAATTTTCATCATCGGGAGTAACCAGCACAAGTCTGCGTGTCTCGGGGTTCATGGTGGTTTGCCACATCATATCGGGTTCGTTTTCGCCCAAACCCTTTGAGCGTTGAATTATGTACTTGCCCGTAAGTCGCGATAGTATCCGCGCCTTTTCGCGTTCGTTGTAGGCAAAATACGTCTTCTTGGCGCTACTGATCTCGTACAGTGGGGATTCGGCAATAAAGACTTTGCGAGCTTCGATAAGAGCCGGTACAAGACGATAAAACATGGTTAATATAAGCGCGCGTATCTGAAAACCATCCACATCAGCATCGGTACATATGATTATCTTGCTCCACCGCAGTTGCGACAGATCAAAGCCGTTAATGTCTCTGCTGTGCCTATGGTGAATCTCCACGCCGCAACCCAGCACCCGCAGTAGATCAGTAATTATGTCGCTTTTAAATATCCTGTCATAGTCCGCCTTTAGGCAATTGAGTATTTTACCGCGCACGGGCATAATCGCCTGAAAATCCGCGTCACGCCCAAGTTTGCACGCGCCCAGCGCGCTGTCCCCCTCCACTATGTAAAGCTCGCGGCGCTGTGCGTCCTTCGTTCTGCAATTGACAAATTTCTCAACGCGGCTGTTAATATCTATAGCGCCGGTCAGCTTCTTTTTTATCGCGACGCGGGTATTCTCCGCGCTCTCACGGCTGCGCTTGTTAACCAATAACTGCGCGGCAATTTTATCCGCGTCAACCTTATTCTCTACAAAGTACACAGAAAGCTGCTTTTTTAGAAATTCTGTCATTGAGTCCTGTATGAATTTGTTTGTTATTGATTTTTTGGTCTGATTCTCGTAGCTTGTGGATGTAGAAAACGAATTGGAGATAAGTACCAGGCAGTCTTCTATATCGCCAAACGTAAGGCGCTTCTCATCTTTTTTATACAAATTATTGTTTTTGATATAAGCGTCGGCCGCCGATAAAAATGCGGACCTCGCAGCTTTATCTGGCGAGCCTCCGTGTTCTAAAAAACTGCCATTATGATAATACTCCAAAACATTGGTATCATTGCTAAAACAAAAGGCCAGCTCAACCTTCAATTTGTACTCCGGTTTGTCTTCTCTATCTCTGCCTTTTGTTTCGTAGTTAAAAAAACACGGCTCGGTCAGGGCGGACCAGCCGGATATTTCTTGTATGTAGTCCTTTATGCCATTTTCGTAGCAGAAAGTAAAATTTTCGTCTGTCTCTTCGTCGTACAGCTCAAACTTGAGCCCCGCGTTAACGATAGCCTGACGTTTAAGCATAACGTGATAATAATCCAGTGGCACGGCTATGTTAGTAAATACCTCGCGATCGGGCCGCCATGTAATCAGTGACCCTGTGTGCCCGTTATATTGTTCTTTGCTAAGCCCTCCGATATTTTCCCCTTTTTCAAAATGCAGCGTGTACCTGTATCCGTCGCGATAAACGTCAACATCCATAAATTCCGCGCTGTATTGCGTAGAGCAAAGCCCCAGGCCGTTAAGCCCCAAGCTGTACGAATAGTTCTCGTTTTCGTCGTTTGCGTACTTGCCTCCAGCATAGAGTTCACAAAACAATAGCTCCCAGTTGTATCGCTGTTCTTTCTGATTGTAGTCTACAGGGCATCCACGTCCATAGTCCCTCACAGAAACAGAAAAATCCGCGTGGCGTATGACCTCGATTTTTTTACCGTAGCTTTCGCGCGCCTCGTCTATAGAGTTGGATACTATTTCGAAAATACTGTGTTGACAACCATCTATTCCATCAGACCCGAATATGACAGATGGGCGTTTACGCACCCTGTCCGCTCCCTTAAGGGATACGATACTTTCATTGGTGTAATCCTTTCGCATACCGCCTCCAATTGCCCTTTCCTAAAAGTATACCGCAACAATTTGTCGCAGGCAAGCAAAAAAGCAAACAAAGGATGGCATCGCCACCCTTTGACCGCCATATTTATTCAAAACGCGCCACTTCGCCCGTTTCAGAGCTTTTAAAGGCGGCCTCCATAAGTTTTAGCACTCTAAGAGCCTGCTCGGCGGTTACTATCTGCTCCGCTTTGCCGTCTATCACGTCCGCCAGATTTAGGTACAGTGTATTCTTGTCATATGCCACATCGGGCAGAGGATGCTCTTCAACCGAATCCCGCTCACGCGGCGCCATAGTTTTTGTAAGGCCCTCGCCCGCGAGTATGGGCTTTGCGTCTTTATCCTGCCAGCTTTTGAGCACGACCAACTTGCCGTGTCCTTTCCAATCTTCTATTACCGCAGTACCCTGATCGCCCGCGATATACCAAATTGGGTGGTTTATAAAATGGCATGTACCCACTTCTACCGATACCGTAAGCCCGCTTTCAAAAACAAGTTGCAACTTAAAGCCGTCGTCACATTCATCGTTCTTTATATAGGTCATATTGCAATATACGCGCTTTACTTTTTCGGGCACCATTAGCAGGATACGATCCAGCAGATGAACGCCCCAATCCAGCATCATACCCCCGCCAGACGCTTTTACTCCGCGCCAGTCGCCAGGTATGCCACGACTGCCCATAACACGGCTCTCAATGTTAAACGTTTTGCCGACAAGGTTTTCATTGTAAATCTTTTTTATAATCAAAAAGTCCTCGTCCCACCTGCGGTTCTGCCTGGGGTAAAACACCTTACCGGTCTCTTTGGCCACCACTATAACCTCTTCCAGCTCGGCGGAGGTTACAGTTACCGGTTTTTCACACAATACATGCTTACCGGCGCGCATGGATGCTATTGCCATATCCTTGTGCAGGTGGTTGGGCGTGGCTATCAATACAATGTCCACGCTATTGTCATTCAACACTGCGTTAAAGCTGTCATACACGCTAAATCCCTGCGCCGCCGCCCATTCATTCCTTGCGGGGTCTATATCGTACACCCCAGCCAGCTCAAGCCTATTGGAGATATTTGTGGAGTGCTGGTCGTCGTTCTTCACCAAGGCTTCGCTCATGCCTTTGGGAAACCACATGGCTATACCCGTACCGCTCGCAATGGCTATGGCGTGGCCGGCTCCCATGCCTCCGCACCCAATGATCGCTATCCTTTTTTTGTCTGACATGGTCAAACCCACCTCGCTACTTATCTTTTCCCATACAACGACGCTGTAAGCGTGCGATTATTATAATTCAAAATGACGTACAGGCTATTGGCTGTGTTATTACGAAACTTATAGTCCAAGCTTGGCCAAGCTACAGTCGCGTCTTTTCCATGCGGAACATATCCCACATCCCTTGAGTGGGCGTGGCGCTCGACTATTTGCATACCCGCTTCCAAGCACGCATTGTACAGCGTACTGCTCACCTGGCATATGCCTCCACCGATACCAGTGTCCGGCTGCCCGTTAACCAATATGCCGGCTTCTTTAAAGCCACGGGCCGCAGACACGCGTCCCAGCACCCCATAGTACGAAAACACCTCGCCCGGCTGAAGCATCTTGCCCGATATTATTTCGGACGCGAGTCGAATATTTTCGTTGCGGTTGGCGACATTAGTGGTGTATGTAGTATATGTACCCAGCAAGTCATAAGTCGGCGCGTTGTTCCCGGCAGTGCGCACAGGGTTGGTCTTTATATTAAGCGCAGATTTATAACCCGCGCTATCTCGCGTAGCGGACTCTACCTTGCCCTCAAGTTGCAACTTAAATTCATCTGGTTTAAGATCGTAGCCAATGATATAGTTTTTAGATCCATCCACCTGCAACTTTTTGGTTTCAGAGTTAAATACTTTTGCCATTTCGCTTTCTGGGGTAACATCCTTGTACAGTTCGGCAATGATTTCGTCCGCCCTGGTGTTTAACGCGTCCTCGTCATAAGCATAATCAAGCGGAACGACCGCGCCGGGCGGTAGAGCGTTAACCCCATACCAAATATCGCGCAACTGCTTTGCGCCCGCCGTGGATATGTTAATGTCGTTCGAATGTATGTAATATTCTTTGCTGTTTATGATAACCTTAATTTCAAAGTTCCTTGTAAACTCTTGGGCCTTTTGATTAAGCCGCGCATATGCTACCGGAAATGAAACCTGAGACAAATTAACGCCGTCAATAACGACATCTGGCCCTCCGGCAGAAAGCACGCTCGCTCTTGTCGTCACGGTAACTGAACATATGAGCGCAACGATCATCAAAGCCGCGTATAACCCACGCCTCGACATATTTATAAATCCCCCCACATCTACTCTGCGTTCATGATACACCATCGTGCTTAATTTGTCCATCTCATATTTTAAAAAACTATCGACAGCGCGTTTTCACAAAAGGATTTTACTTTCGTAGGGAGCGCGCAGTGCGCGCCCGCACCCGACAACCGCCCGATAACCAGGCCAAAAAGAAAGTCACCCGACAGCCGCCCGGTTCCCCGATATCGTAGAGGTGTAAAAAGGAGCCAAAGGGCGTAAAAAAGGCTTGGAAAGGCCCACGGGCGCGCAATGCGCGCCCCTACGACATCACATATGCTGGCTATTTCATCCGACGGGTATTGTACCTGCCGGATTTGAAAACGCACGTTTAAAGGTTTAACGCTAAATCTCTTTTGTTAAATCTCTTCGTTGGAGTCGTATAACGGCTCGTCGGCAGACTTTTCGCGCGATATCAACATGTCTTCGGCGATCTTTGCCACACCGGCCACAGTGACGCCCTCGTCCATATTAAATAACCTCACGCCAGAGGCGGCCCGGCCTTGCACCGATATATCCGCCGCGCGTATGCGTATTACATTGCCCTCGCTGTTAATCAACATAAGCTCTTCGTTTTCTTTAACGGCGCAAACATTGGCGACGCGCCCGGTCTTTTCCGTCACTCTATAGGCGTGCAAGCCTATGCCGCGCCGCCCTTGCACGCGAAAATCCTTGATAGGCGTGCATTTGCCCATTCCGTTTTCGCTTACAAATAGCAGGCATGTCTCGTCTGTGATCACACCAGCTGATACGACATAATCACCCTCCTTTAGCACTATGGCCTTTACTCCCGCCGCCGTGCGGCCCATCTGCCTTACCTCGCTAACGTTAAAACGAATACCCATCCCCAACGACGTAGCCACAAATATCTCTTGACCGTCTCTAATACGAAGAGCTGATATTATTTCATCCCCGTCGGCGACTGTCATGGCAATTTTGCCCGCCTTGTTAATGTTGGCAAATTTGGCTGCCGCAGTCTTTTTAACGATACCGCGCCTTGTAAGCAACGCGATGCCGTCATTGGCGTTTAGGCCTATAGGGATAACATCGGCAATGCGTTCGCCCTCTTTCAGGCCAAGCATGTTAACTATGGCCATGCCCTTTGCCGTGCGACCACTGGAAGGCAGTTCGAAAGCTTTTATGCCAAACGCCTTCCCTTTGTTCGTAAAGAATAGCAACGTATCATGCGAGTTGGCCACAAACAGGTTTTTAATAATATCTTCGTCGCGGGTTTGCATCCCCATTATGCCCTTGCCGCCGCGCCGCTGGCTTTTATAGGTCTCTAAAGGCAATCGCTTTACATAATCCAAAGAGGTTAGGGTTATTACACTGTCTTCTTCCGGTATTAATTCGTCCGTCACAATCTCGCCCGTGTCGGATAGAATCTTCGTTTTGCGCTCGTCGCCGTACTTGTCTCGAATAACAATAATATCGTCTCGAATGACTTCGAACAATCTGTGCTCGTCATTCAAAATGCGCTCCAATTCGGCTATTGTCCGTTTTAGCTCGCTGTATTCATTCTCGAGTCGCTCGCGCTCAAGACCCGTTAATGCTCTAAGGCGCATATCGACAATTGCCCGCGCTTGTTCCTCCGATAGAGCGAATTTATCTCTCAGGCTAACTTCCGCCTCCGCTCCCGTCTTGGATGAGCGAATAATCGATATGACTTCGTCAATATGATCCAACGCGACCAGCAAGCCCTCTAAAATGTGTTCACGCTTTTTCGCGCGTTCCAGCTCGTATCGCGTTCGGCGCAGCACAACATCCTTTTGGTGATCTATATAGTGCGTCAAAATCTGTTTTAGGTTGAGAACCTTGGCTTCCTTGCCTACCAGCGCGAGCATTATCACGCCGAATGTGTCTTGCAGGGGCGAGTATTTATAAAGCCTGTTGAGAATAACATTCGCGTCGGCGTTCTTTGTCATCTCTATAACTACACGAACGCCTTCGCGGTTACTCTCGTCGCGAATGTCCGAAATGCCCTCTATCCTGCGCTCTCTTACCAACTCCGCGATTCTTTCCACAATCTTGGCCTTGTTGGCCTGGTAAGGCACCTCAGATACCAGTATGGCGTCACGATTACCTATACGCGTTATTTCCGCAGTGGCGCGCACTATGATCTTGCCCCTGCCCGTGAGGTACGCCTGCCTTATTCCCTCTGTGCCAAGAATGGACGCGCCGGTGGGAAAATCCGGCCCCTTTATGATGTCCATAATCTCTTCGATCTCTGTCTCGCGGCCTTCTATCTGCGCGTTAAGCATAAGGACAATGGCGTCGCAACATTCGGCCAGGTTATGCGGCGGTATGTTAGTCGCCATGCTAACCGCTATGCCCGATGATCCGTTAACCAATAGATTGGGAAAGCGCGAGGGAAGCACAGCCGGCTCTTCAAACTCACCGTCATAATTGGGGGTAAAGTCTACCGTTTGCTTTTCTATGTCGCCCAGGAGTTCCATCGATATGCGCGAAAGGCGCGCCTCTGTGTATCTTTGCGCGGCGGCCATGTCTCCGTCCATACTCCCAAAATTGCCGTGGCCATCCACCAATAGATAGCGTGTGCTAAAATCCTGCGCCATACGCACCATAGCGTCGTATATGCTGCTTTCGCCATGCGGGTGATACTTACCCATCGTGTCGCCAACTATGCGGGCGGACTTTTTATGCGCTTTGGACGGATCAAGGTTAAGCTCGTTCATGGCGTATAAGATGCGCCTGTGAACAGGCTTTAGGCCGTCGCGCACATCGGGGAGCGCGCGCGCTACAATAACGCTCATGGCATAATCGATATACGACTCACGCATCTCTGATTCGAGATTAACTTCCAGCACTTTGTCTAAACTTTCACCGTCCATGAGATATCCTTTCCCTGAGGTTTGTTAACATCCTATGTTTTTATTTTGTAAACACTTAATCAATGTGGATGATGACAAATGGCCCTCATACATCCAAATTACGCACATTGCGCCCGTATTCGTTGATAAAAACGCGCCTGGGCTCTACCTTTTCGCCCATAAGGTCGGTAAACAAAGAATCGGCCACGATGGCGTCCTCCACGTTAACCTTTTTTAGCACGCGGCGATCGGGGTTCATCGTTGTATCCCACAGCTGATCCGCATCCATTTCGCCCAAACCCTTGTAACGCTGAATAGGCTTTATGCCGTCTCGGCCTATCTCAAGCAAGAGCCGCTCCAATTCTTCATCGCTGTACGCATAATATTCTTTCTTGCCCTTTTCAACCTTAAACAGCGGGGGCTGGGCAATATAGACCTTGCCAGCGTGTATCAATTGATCCATAAACCTGTATATAAACGTTAACAGCAGCGTGCGAATATGCGCGCCATCCACGTCCGCGTCGGTCATAATTACTATCTTGTGATATCTTAGCTTGCTTATATCAAAATCTTGGTGAATCCCTGTGCCAAAGGCTGTTATCATGGCTTTAATCTCTTCGTTGTTTAGAATATTATTAATTCTCGCTTTTTCTACGTTCATGATCTTACCGCGCAGGGGCAGTATGGCCTGTGTCTTTGGCGTGCGCGCGGATTTCGCGCTGCCGCCGGCGCTGTTGCCCTCCACTATAAAAATCTCACACTTTTCGGGATCCTTTTCGCTGCAATCAGCGAGTTTGCCAGGTAAACGACCATTGTCCAGGGCTGTTTTGCGGCGCACCAATTCTCGGGCCTTCCTCGCGGCGTCGCGCGCTCGCGCGGCCATCATTCCCTTATCGATTATTATCTTGCCTACGGAGGGGTTTTGTTCCAAAAACGCTCTCAACGCGTCTGAAACGACGGATTCTACAGCGGTTCTTGCCTCGCTGGATCCTAGTTTAGTCTTTGTTTGGCTGTCAAATTGGGGGTGTTCCAGCTTGATTGACAAAACCGCCGCAAGCCCCTCGCGCACGTCGTCGCCGCTTAGGTTTGTCTCTGTCTCCTTTATGTGACCAAACTTGCGCCCGTAGTCGTTAATAGTTTTTGTAAGCGCTGAGCGAAAGCCGGCCAGGTGCGTGCCGCCATCGGTAGTGTTTATATTGTTTACAAAGGTGAACGTGCTTTCCTGAAAGCCGTCATTGTATTGCAAAGCGCACTCCACACTTACTTTATCGCGGTTTTGTTCACAGTAGAAAATCTCGCTGAAAAGGGCCGTGCGATTCCTGTTAATATGTTTAACAAATTCCTTTATACCGCCCTCATAGTGATAAACACGTTCGACAGGTTCTTCCGAGCGTTCATCACGCAGGGTTATTTTTAGGCCCTTCGTCAAAAACGCCGTTTCGCGCAAGTGCTCGCGCAAGGTATCAAAATTGTATTGCAGCTCTTCAAAGACCTCCGGGTCCGGCTTAAAGTGTATGAACGAGCCGTGTTCATCCGTTTCGCCTGTTTCGCGAAGCGGGGCGTCAGGAACGCCGCGATGATATGTTTGCTCGTACACCTTGCCATCGCTGTATATCTTTACCAGCAGCCATTCCGACAAGGCGTTAACGACAGACGCGCCCACTCCATGCAGCCCGCCCGATACCTTGTAACCGCCCCCGCCAAACTTTCCTCCGGCGTGCAAAACAGTAAATACTACTTCAACTGCCGATATGCCCTTCTGCGGTTGAATTCCAACGGGTATGCCGCGTCCGTCGTCTTTAACCGATACGGAATTATCCGGGTACAAGACGACGTTTATCTCACTGCAAAACCCTGCCAGCGCTTCATCCACCGCGTTATCTACAATCTCGTATACCAAGTGGTGCAATCCCTTGGCCGATGTAGTCCCAATGTACATGCCGGGGGTTTTGCGCACGGCGTCTAAGCCCTCTAAAACTTGTATCTGACTGCCGTCATAGGTGTCGTCCGGCATATCTTTCCTCCTTGTGTGCTAGCATGTAACGCTAACGATTGGGGGAGTTATGTGATACTCCCCTGCTTAACCGCCATTATTCTCGCGTCTGCCGGCGCGAACCGCTTTATATCTTCCATACCAGTAAGAGTCATGATAACCTGACTGCCGCTTATGCTGTCAAGGAGATACCTTTGCCTGTTTATGTCCAGTTCTGATAGCACATCATCCAGCAGTAGTATGGGATTTTTATTCTTTGTTTGTTTTATTATCTCCATTTCCGCCAGCTTGGCGGAAAGCGCGGCAGTCCGTTGCTGCCCTTGCGAACCGTATACGCGGCAATTTGTATCGTTTACGATAAACTCAATATCGTCGCGATGAATACCAACAGATGTGCTCACCCGCGTTATATCCCGTTCGGTATTGGCGTTAAGCCTCTCTTCAACGTCGTTGGGCGCGGCGTCGGGCTTATAGATTACTTGAAGCGATTCATTATGGTTGGTGATCGCGGCGTGCAATCTACCGGCTATATTATTAAGCAGCTCACAAAATTCTTTACGCCGCGCGAATATTTTCGCCCCGTGCGTCGCGAGTTGCGAATTCCAGATAAATAGCGTGGCGCGCTCTGCCCGCTCTTGTTTTATTTGTCGCAATAGATTATTGCGTTGTCTAAGCGCGCGGTAATAAGACAGCAATTCGCTGTAATAAATACGTGAAAGCTGGCAAAGCTCCATGTCCATAAATCTTCTGCGTTCTTTGGGGCCTTGTTTTATAATTCTCAAGTCTTCCGGAGAAAAACTGACGGTTAATAGATTGCCAAATAAATCACCTAGGCGCTTTGTCGGCAGGTGATTTATGGCCACGCTTTTTTTTCCGCCGCGTTGCAGATGTATGTCTATGAGCGTCGAATCATCCGTTTCTACGCGAACGCGCGATTCTGATAAGTCGTGATTTATCATTTCCCGATCGGCGGAGCCTCGTTGAGAGCGTCCGGTCGAGCACACATACACGGCCTCCAAAAAATTCGTTTTGCCTTGCGCGTTGTCGCCAAAAAGGATATTAACACCAGGGAACAATTCATGCTCGCCATCCTGCAAATTGCGAAAGCCGGTCACGCAAACCGTATGTATCCTCAATTTCCGCACCCTTTATTATTTTTGCCTTGTTTTGGGCCGCATAATCAACAGTAACGCGCTAACCTTTCATACGCAGCGGCAAAATGAGATATTTATAAACCGGATTATCAGCACCTTTTATGATACACGGTGAAAGCGGCGCTGTAAAGAGCAAAATCACTTTTTCATCGCCAATCGCGCGCAGCGCTTCCGCAAGAAACCGGGGATTAAACGCAATCTCCAATGGGTTGCCGTCTACATCTGCGGCTGCTTCATCGTATGACACCCCCATCTCCGCCGTAGATGACAACTCAATTATATCGTTTCCAATACTCAACTTAACGGGAGATTTTTTAACGTCGCGCGCGATAAGCGAAACGCGCTCTATGCTGTCAAGAAAAATAGGGTTGCTGATATTAACCATTGTGGTATGGTCTTCGTTAAATATTTGATTATAGCGTATAAACTCGCCCTCTATCAAGCGCGATATAAAACGATATCTGGTCAGATCAAATACAATCTGATTGCCCGATAGATAAAATCTAAGTTTTTCTTCGCCTTCGGAAGGGAGCGCGCGGGCAAGCTCGTTAAGGGTCTTTGCGGGTACCACCGCTTTAAAGGATGCTCCCGCATCATATTCTGGCAAGCGGCTTTTACGATAAGCGATGCGAAATCCATCCACGGCCACCAGGTGCAGCTCTCCGTCTTTTATCTCTATTAGTTCTCCGGTTAAAACCGGCTTGGACTCATCCTGCGCCACAGAAAAAATGGTTTGCCGTATCATGTCCTTAAAGTCTGACGCGTTTACTTCGAATACCTCATCTGAGCTATTCGTATTGGGCAAAGGGAATTCTTCGCCGTCTAAACCCAGCACTTTAAACTCTGTGCGACCGCTATTGAGGCGCGTCACATTCGACTTGTCGGTTTCTATGCGTATGTACGCATCGGGCATTTTGCGCACAATCTCCAGCAGCATCTTGGCCTCAATAGCGACAGAGCCGGGTACATCTACCGTCGCTTCCATGTCCGCAGATACGATGCCCAATTCTAAATCATTGCCGTAGACTTTTACAGAGGAGCCTTGAGCCTTGATGAGTACGCACTCCAAAATGGGCATGGGCGCTCGTGTACTTACCGCCTTGCCGACAACAGCGAGATTCTCCAGCAGCAGATTTTTGTTGATTAAGATTTTCATGTGTTAGCCTCCCGTATTTTTTTTGATGAGGGTTATCTGTTCAAACTGTGGATGAACAATTGTTTATGGTGGTCGAGTGGATGAAGTGGGCAAAAGCAGTTGACCTTTCGACATCCAGTACGGATCTAACTGACTGGTGGAAAGATTATTTTCCACGCTGCTGTGTATGAGTGTATGAATGTATGTATGATCTATAGTAGTAGTAGTAGGGGCTGTTCATACTGTTCATAACTCACGAAAATGGCGTAATTACGGCAAAGTGCCTGTTGATAACTTGCCCCTAACCTGTTGATAACTTGCCAAGTTATCAACAGGGGCTGTTAATAACTTTATCACACCCTAGGATCTTTGAGTGTCGAAATAATGAGTAGTATTTGTCAAAAATATGTAAATTAATGTATCGGCCCATAGTCATGCCATATATTTATGTGTGGAATTGGTAGTATACCTATTTTTGATTAAAATTTTCTAATAATTAGTTTTGAAGTTATGAACAGGTAAATGTTAATAACATTTCGATGTTTTGTACGGGTCTAAAAAGTTATCAACAGATTTTTTGAGTTATCAACAGTTTTTGGCTCAAAAATGTTCATAACTTTAAAAAATACATCGAAGCGGGAGATTTTGAGTCGAAAAAGCCTCATCAATTTCTTGATTTTTTGAAAAAAATTTTTAAATATTTTTATCAACAGATTTTGGCCAAAAAACGAAAGTTATGAACAGGTTTTTGAAAGTTATCAACAGTTTTTTAAAAAAACCTGTTCATAACTCAAAACTAGTAGTAATAACTATTTTGTTTCCTGCAACTTTTATCAACAGGCTACCTGTTGATAACTTTTTTATCAACAGGGTTATCAACAGTTTTTGCCAAAAATCTGTTGATAACTCATTCTAAACGCGGTTTCGTAAAAATTGCGAAATAATTGTAATACAATAGCAACTGATTTCTAATCAAATTTTAATGAGAATTTCTAATAGTAATTTGCTTAACAATGTTCACGGTATTGTCGAATAGTTTATATAAATATCGATTATTGAGAATATTCAGCGAAGGCTACAACAGCAATGAAAACCGAGCTTACAATGCCGATCGCGAGCGGCCATTCGACAAGAACTGCGCCTCGTGCTATATTGTTATAGAAATTGAAGATATCGGCTATAAACGACAAACAGTAATTATTACTAGATAATTTTCAGTATCCGCAGGATTCACTGTTTTTCGCATGAACAAAATGTTCTTCGTCATTTGCGGGTATGCCGTTTCACAGATTGACCAATGCCGATTTTATCGCAATCGTTGAGATTTGATTAATATGGCGCCCTGGTATCATATTAATGACTCTGGGCGCTATGATCTAATCTTACGCTCAAGGTCATATATCACGCGTTGGAGGTTTATGTCCTTGTCAAGCGATTCCAGTATGCGCTCTACGCTATGTATAACCGTAGAATGGTTGCGGCCCCCAAACGCCTTGCCTACCAACGGCAGTGACATATCCAATATCTTTCGTGATAGATACATAGCGACCTGGCGCGGAAACGCGACGCTCTGTTTGCGTTTTGTACTCAACATGTCATCCACAGTTATATCATAATAGCTCGCCACAACCCCCTGTATGTACGCTACTGTTATTTCCGGCTTTTCTACCCCTGTTACCATGTCTTTTAAGGCGTCTTCGGCCATATCCATGCTTATCAATGTGTGTGTAAGCCGTGAGTAGGCTGCCACCTTGTTTAACGCGCCCTCAAGGTCGCGTATGTTTGATACCACATATTGAGCTATGTATTGTAGTACATCGTGCGGAATACTCAATTTTTCAAATTTCGTTTTTTTCTCTAAGATTGCCATTCGTGTTTCGAGATCGGGTTTGTTAATGTCTACGTTGAGTCCCATGGCAAAGCGGGATATCAATCGTTCCTCAAGCCCTTTCATCACCTTTGGGGGCTGATCGCTGGTTAAAACTATTTGCTTATTAAACCCATACAAGGTGTTAAACGTGTGAAAAAGTTCTTCCTGCGTCTCTTCCTTTCCTTCAAGAAATTGTACATCGTCTAGTAGCAACACATCCAAATCACGATACTTTTCGCGGAAAGAGGACATGGCGCTAGAGCGAATGGCCGCGACAAATTCGTTCATGAAGGTTTCGGAAGAGACGTAGTAAACCTTGGCGCCCGATGTCTGTTCAATGATGTAATTACCTATAGAATGCATAAGGTGTGTTTTACCCAGCCCAACCCCGCCATATAAAAAAAGAGGGTTATAACCCTTCTCGCCGGGGGACTCACTGACCGTGAGCGCCGCTCCGTAAGCCACCTGATTGCTCTTGCCTTGTACAAATGTTTCGAAGGTGTATTTTGAACGCAAATTTGTTTGAAACGCGTTTTTCTTAATTAATTCTCCAGTGCCAGGAATGAAATCTTCCGGTGAAATTACGCGCACATCAACATCAGCATTCATGACCGCTCGCAAGCAGCGAGTTATTTCGTGCAAATATCGTTGGTTAAGCCTCGCCTTAAAGAAATCGTCGTCTGTTTTTAGCAAAAATACGTTGCTGTCGTAATCATATGGTTTTAGTGGCTTAAGCCAGGCGTTAAAAACGACCTCTGTGTATGAATTTTCCAGCAGCTCAAGCGCTTGCGTCCAATATTCGGCAATTAGCTCTTTCATTTTGGCTCTCCTTAGCTCTCACTTTAGTGTTTATAGTTATCCTCTTGATTAATTGTTGACGATTGCTGGAGCTTCAATAAAAATATAGCATTTATAATCAATTTAGGCAATGACTAAGGTGGACTTTTTGGCAGGGCGCAATATCCGACAAATGCCAATATAAACCAAATATATACCCATATATACAAGAAAAAAAGAATGAACCATCTCCGATTCATTCTTACACCTCTATTGTTCCATTTGTTTACCCAAAAATCCGGCTGCCGTTTGCGCAAGCTTTTCTTCTACATCACCCATCTTTTTGTTGTTTGACAAAAGTACAATAGCGCCAAGAACGTCACCTTCTGCGATGATAGGGGTTATCAATTCATTGTTATATGTGCTCGGATCGTCCTCATCAAGTATAGGAACGAAACTGCTTTCGCTGCGGTTGGATAAGATGGTATTGCGTTGATTTATCGATTTTTCCAATGCTGAAGAAATATGCTTTTCCAAAAAATCTTTTTTTGCCCCGCCAGAAACGGCAATTATCTGATCCTTATCGACAATACAAGTAATATGTCCCACAGATTGAGCGAGGCTTTCCGCGTATTCTTTAGCAAATGTTCCCAATTCACCGATAGGCGAATACTTTTTTAGAATTATTTCGCCTTCCCTGTCAGTAAATATCTCTAACGGATCGCCCTCTCTTATGCGAAGGGTTCGCCTGATCTCTTTTGGGATTACTACCCGGCCCAAATCGTCAATTCTTCTGACTATCCCAGTTGCCTTCAAGATTAAATACCTCCCTTTATTAAGTCCCTCTTATTTATTTTCTGCTAAATAATAATATTTATTCTTATGTGGTGTTTGCATGTCTACAAGAATATATTAACTGTATTGTTCTTTTTTTGCAATGGTATTATTTGAGTTAATTGTATTATTTGAGTTACAGAGAAGAATTATACACAACACAGAATAACCATATTTTATTCGTGTAATTCGCGCTCCCCTACAAAAATCATAAGAAATCAAAAAACCAACAAATCAGAGCAGCTAGGATATTATTGAATATGGTTGATTGTTGAAAGTTTACCTTTGTTTGTGACATGCTTCACTTCGATATCACATCCGATATGTTAGCCAACAAAGTCAACTACTCGCTTGCTAAGTAGAATATCCGATAAACCATAGCATGCGTTGGATAATATAAGCATGGGGATGTGAACATTGCTTATACTATTTTTGATATTAGCGTTCAAAAAACCAGAAATCAATGCCGCAATGGGCATACGAGCGTTCGGGCCCCCAACAAAAGCCGAGGGCGAAAGACTGTCCGGTATGTTAGCGGCAATGTTTCTTTTGTTGCGCAACGCGCCGAACGCTTTGCGTTTAATAGGGCGTGCCACAAGCGAACGATAGGCAAAAGTGCCAATAATGGGTAACTCTAAAATAAATTTGAAGAGAGAACCCTTAAATGTAGGCAATGTATGCCCGCGAGAAATACCGGCAGGGGCAATCATCAGAAGTTTTCTGTACAATTTGCCGCCCATTCTATAGCCTAAAACGGCGTAAGCCGCCGCATAATCTGAAGCCACGACTATGGTGGGCGAACCGATCACGTCTCTCATAAAATCATTAATAAGCGAAGTATATATATACGCAGAAAATGACATATTGGGCTTATCAGAATGTCCGAAGCCAAGCAAGTCTAATTTATAAACACAGTGGTTGCGTGTGATCGAGGATGAAATATCGCTCCATTCGTCTAAACTGGCTCCCGGATAAATGCCGTGAATAAGTAAGAGGGGGGTGCCGGTTCCGTAAACGACATATCTTATTTTACCGTAACGCCAGCCGTAAAATTTCTCATTTTCGGCAGGGGGCGAGAAACGCGCCCTGTTAATAAAATCAAGTCGATTATAGATAATTGGGGCAGCGATAATTCCGCCGGCAATTAACAACTTTGTCAATAACTTCATAAAATCACCTCGGACTCGTTTACAAGCCCCTGCCTTTGGGCATGGGGTGGTTGACCGTTCCTTGTACTCTATTCTCTATACCGCCATATTATCATAGGGATATAACGTTAGCAAGACAAACAGCTAAAAAATAACGGCAAAGGCGCGCGCTTTATAAAGCGGAGAACTTCTTGTATAATAAGTTGCGTAAAGCACAAGAAAATAATTGGGTGGGGGCGAGCGAATGGTACGCTGCATTGGGGTAGTGCTTGCCGGAGGGGAAGGCGCGCGCTTTGGGGGCGGCATTCCCAAGCAATTTGTCACTGTCGCGGGCAAAACGATATTGGAGCATACTGTAGATTTATTTGAACATAGCGATGCGATAGACGAAGTGGCTATTGTCATGCATCCACAATACATCAACTCTGTTGAAAAATTGATATTGGGTAATTGCTGGCGCAAGGTGACAAAAATTTTGCCAGGCGGAGAGCAACGGCGCCAATCCACTTTGGCGGCGGTCAACGCATACGATTGTGATCTTGATCTCGATCACTGTAGCAATCACGCTCACGATAACGACACGCTGATATTTCACGACGCGGCGCGTCCGTTGCTCAACCCCGGCGTTTTGCTTACGGTAAAGATGTATCTTGACGGGTACGACGCCGTTAATGTCGTCGTACCCGCGACGGATACAATACTGGTTTCCGACGCCGCCGGTTCTGTCGTAGAATATGTGCCAGACCGCTCTCGTGTGTATCATACGCAAACCCCTCAAGCATTTCGACTGGGTGTCATAAGGAAAGCATATGAAATCGCGCTGCGGGATCCGGATTTTAACAGCACAGACGACTGCGGCGTGGTCGCGAAATATCTGCCGGGCGTTCCGGTCAAATTGGTAATGGGAAACAGAGAAAATATCAAATTGACCTATCCGGAAGATCTTGAGTTTATCAAGCGTGTTTTGATGCTGCGCGCGTCAAAATAACACGATGTTTTAAGTCAGGCCGGAAGCGGACTTGGCGACAAGTGACCGTTTATATCTTTCGCGCGGCACTCAAAAATCCCAAAAACGGCTTTTGAATATGCTCTAAACTATCTTTACCGAATACGATGGCATATCTATAATCTTCCCCTCGTAACCGAATGAAACAGCAAACTTGTTGTAGTTTTGAAATATGAGCGTCTCACCGCGCCGACCGGCGACAACGCCGTATGGCAACTTGATATCAACAGCCTTGGTCAACGACAAATCGACCGCGAGTTGCCTGTAAAACGCTCCAATAAAATCACTATCCAGCTTACCCGCCAGATAGTAGGCCATACCAACGCCATATTGCTTCTTCGTAAGAGCAATTTCGCGCGGGCAAAAGTCAGACTGGTATTCAGCCAAAATTTTGGAAGGTTTGTCTCCGGCGCTGATTAGTCGCACCCTTTGCGCAAGCTCAGTTAGCCTATAAACTTTGCCATCGTAGCGTACGTCGTAACCTTCGCTGTCATCCAACGCGTCAATCTCGTAGCTCTCGATGCCAAAAACGTCTGTAAGCCCAAATGGGACTGCGCCTTCCCAGCAAAGATCGTTTTCGTTAACGATACCGCTCCAATACGTCATTATCAGTGTACCGCCGCTTTGCGCAAACTTGCGAAGTTTATTTTGAATATCTTCGCGGTACATGTATAACATGGGCGCGACCACGACCTTATATTTATCGAAATTGCATCCCATGTCGGGGATATCCACAGCTATGCCCATTTCCCAAAAAGGCCTATAATGCTCAATGATTGTTTCGTCATAGTGCAGACCTGCGCGTCGGGGGCCAGCCGCGTCTTCCATAGCCCATTTATTCTCCATATCGTGTATAATAGCGACTTGGGCGTTGACACTTGTTTGGGCTACGTGGGAAAGCTCTTTCAGACACGCGCCCACCTCTTGCGCATCCTTAAAAACCCGCGTGTCACCGCCGCCATCGTGACCGACTACAGCGCCGTGAAATTTCTCCGCGCCACCACGCCCTTTGCGCCATTGAAAGTATTGAACAGAGTTGGAGCCGTGGGCTATAGCCTGAATAGAAGAAAGCATATGCATGCCGGGACGCTTGTTCTTACTTACATGTGACCAATTGGTCATGCTGGGAGTGCTTTCCATAAGCAAAAAGTTTTTACCTGTTACACTGCGCATTTTATCATGAGTCGCCGCTGTGAGCGCGGCCAATCTGATGTCGTCGGTGGTGTGCCAGCAAGGGTAACTGTCCCAGCTGCCTATATCTATGATATCTCTGAATTTAAAGTAATTAACTCCGTTATAGAATCCCATCATATTTATTGTTACAGGAAGTCGCGATCCGCCGTCGCGCAGCGCTTGTTTTTCCCAGGCGCAGAAATCTGCCGTCTGGTGAGTCACAAAACGCTTCCAGTCAAGCGAAAGCCCATGAATGCTATGATCGCCGATATTTATTGGCGGTTCTATTTGATCCCAAGAAGTGTAGGTATGACTCCAGAAATGAGACCACCATTCGTGATTCAAATTGCCCAAAGTACCATACTTTGCTTTAAGCCATGCGCGAAACGCGGCTCGACACAGCGGGCAATAACATTCGCCGCCATATTCGTTAGATAAGTGCCACAAAATTATCCCCGGGTGGCCAGCAAACGACTGCGCAAGGCTCATATTAATGGCGCGCGTTTTCTCGCGCATAATGGGTGAAGTGTAGCAATGATTGTGACGTTCGCCAGGGTGTTCACGCACAAGGTCTCGGTTAACGCGATTGGTCTCTTCATACCCCGCAAGCCATCGCGGCCTTGCGCCGGTCGGCGTAGCCAAGATGGTGTAGATCCCATTATTGTACAGATTATCAATAATATTTTTAAGCCACTCGAATTTATACACGCCTTCTTGAGGCTCAAGGTTAGACCATGCGAAAATCGCCACAGAAGCGCTGTTTATGTGTGCTTTTTTCATTAGTTCTATGTCTTTGGCCAAAATATCTGGCCTGTCAAGCCACTGGTCTGGGTTATAGTCCCCACCGTGAATGAGTGTGCTGTCCCAAAAATACGCCATACATGCCCCTTTGCAAATTGAAGTAGGAATTGAAGTAGGGCGGCGCAAGCCGCCCTAAGCAGACGCGAAGCGACTTAATTTACAGTCTGTCGTATCGCGTTTTGACGCGCTCGCTGTTTGGCATACGCGCGCCTATTTTCTCTGCCTGAATTTTAGCAGATAGCAGCGAACTGCGACTTATCATAGCACCGAATACAAGAATTTTCAATAATAGCTTCCAAATTTCAAATTTGCTTTGAGATTAATTTATGGGCTCGGCATTTTAAAAAAACGCACGGTTAGAGGTAATAATAAAGATCTGTCGCAAGTATACATAAAGGGGTGATCTGTTATGAAGCCAGGGATAGAAACCAAAAAGAAATTGGTTTTTTTATTGTTCGCGCTGGAATTTATGCTAACGTGCCTTGCCGGGCGCGTATTTTACATTGAGGCGTTTGAAGGGGAAGAATTGCAGGCAAAGGCATACGAACAGCAAACGCGCGACAGATTAATTACGCCGGAACGCGGGGCTATACTAGACCGCAATATGGTAGGCATTGCCTTGACGGAAACAGTGGCGTCGGTTTCTGTCATTCACAGTCAAATAAAAAATACCGAAGAAGTAGCAAATGTATTGTCTAAAGAGTTGGAAATGGATTATAATGATGTACTACAGAAGGTTTTGAAGCGCGTGGCGTTGGAAAGAATTAAAACAAAGGTCGAAAAGGACGTGGCGGACAAAATTCGAGCGTTTGACTTGCCCGGTGTTGTTGTCGATGAAGATATAAAACGCGTATATCCGTTTTCCAGGTTGGCCTCGCAGGTGATAGGCTTTGTGGGCCGCGACAACCAGGGCATAGTTGGGCTTGAATCTAAATATGACAAATACCTGAAGGGTGAGAGCGGCGCTATAAAAACTGAAACCAATGTAATAGGTCAGGAACTGCCCGACAGTCACTCTGTTCGCGTGCCGCCGAAGGATGGCTACGACCTGGTCACAAGCCTTGATGTGCTGATACAGGAATACGCCGAGCAAACAATAGAAAAGACCATTGAGGCCAAAGGCGCGACACGCGGGGCCATTATTATTATGAATCCCCAAAACGGAGAGATATACGCCATGGCCAACAAGCCGGATTTTGATCTTAACGATCCATTCACCATTCAAGACCCCAACCTTCTGCCCATTTGGGACACGATGTCAGAGAAAGAGCAGACCGACGCGCTTAATCAAATGTGGCGCAACTTTACTCTAAATGATACGTATGAGCCGGGTTCTACATTTAAGATTGTAACCTCCGCCGCAGGGCTTGAAGAGGGTGTTGTTACCCCAACAAGCGTATTCAATTGCTCCGGCTCTGTGGCTGTAGGGGGCAGGCAGATCAAATGCTGGCGTTTCCCGCGCTCGCACGGAGCGGAAACATTCGTGGAGGGTGTCGAAAATTCGTGCAACCCCGTTTTTATGGAGATCGCCGCAAGGTTGGGGGCGCAAAAGTTTTACGACTATTTACAGAAATTCGAGGTTGGCAAAAAGACGGGCATAGACCTGCCCGGCGAGGCAACCGGTATTATGTATAACGCGGATAAAATAGGGCCTGTTGAGCTTGCGACCATGAGCTTTGGCCAGTCGCTTACCATTACGCCGCTGCAATTGCTGCGCGCCGCCTCCGCTACGGTTAACGGGGGCTATCTTGTAACACCACACCTGGGAACAGAGGTAATAGACGGCAATGGCAGCGTAGTAGAACAACTTGTGTACGAAAAAGGGGAGAAGATACTTTCGACCGAGACATCGGAAACAATGAAAATGATTTTGGAGAGCGTCGTTTTTTCTGGCACAGGCAACAAAACCTACATACCGGGTTATCGCGTGGGCGGCAAGACGGCGACCAGCGAAAAACTCCCGCGCCGAAACGGCAAGTACATAGCGTCGTTTTTAGCGTTTGCTCCCGCCGAGAACCCACAAGTGATGGCGTTGGTGCTTATAGACGAGCCGCAGGGCGTGTATTACGGCGGAACTGTCGCGGGGCCTGTTATGAAAGAACTCTTGGCCAATGTACTGCCTTATCTTAACATAAAACCACAATATAACGAACTTGAGCAGCAAATGCCCGAATCTGTGCGTATAGAAGTGCCGGACATGCGCGGCCTTAACGCGGCATACGCGAAAAAAGTGCTGAACGGAACGGGGTTAACCTGCGAAGTAATGGGTGAAGGCGCTGTAGTGAGGGATCAATTCCCCCTGCCGGGCGAGACGGTAAACCTAAACGCCAAGATTGTACTGTATTTAGAATGATTGCATGATACAGGATGAGCGATAGCCTCACGCGTGAAAGGAGTATTGCAACATGCTGCTTAAAGAAATTTTGCGCAACGTGAACTGCAAATGGGTGCAAGGCAAGAACCCAGAGATCGAAGACATTGTTATTGATTCACGCAAAGTAAAATATGGTTCGCTTTTTGTTTGCCTTAAGGGTTTAAAGAGCGACGGGCACCAATATGTAAAGCAGGCGGCCAACGCGGGGGCGGCGGCTGTTCTTGCGCAGGAAGCGATTACCAACCCGCCCGATAACATTACTATAGCGCAAACGGACAACACGCGCGCCGCCCTCGCGCTGTGCGCGGAAGCGTTTTTTAATTACCCTGCCGACAGCTTTAACCTTGTGGGTATTACGGGCACAAAAGGCAAAACCACATCTACCTACCTTATGGAAAATGTGCTGGCGCACTATCGGCATCGCGTTGGCGTTATTGGCACGCTGGGTGCAAAGGTGGCGGGGGTCCCGCTCAATATACACTATGATACGAGCACCACCCCAGACCCCGTTGAGTTGCAGCATATTTTGTCTGTAATGCGCGACGATCACGTAAACGACGTGGTAATGGAGGTTTCGTCCCAAGCGCTGTCGTTTGATAAAGTGGAGGGCATGATGTTTAACATCGGCCTGTTTACCAACCTCACGCAGGATCATTTGGATTTTCATAAGACGATGGAAGACTATATGCGGGCAAAAAGCAAGATGTTTAAGCAGTGCAGGCAGGGCGTTATAAATGCCGACAGCGACGCGGGGCTTGAGATAATAAAAATTCATAAACGCGCCCAAAGCGCGTGTACGTTTACTACATTTAGCATCGAAAGACCCAGCGAGCTTCGCGCCATTAATATTAACTACCCCGAAAACGGCGTATCGTTTTGCGTAGAGATAAACGGGTGTACAGAAAACTTCTTTGTACCCATAAAGGGCCGCTTCACCGTATACAATGCTTTGGGCGTTATCGGCGCGGCGTTGATCATGGGCATACCTGTTGAGGTGATTAAGCAGGGCCTTGCCGTGATCAAGGGCGTGCCGGGCCGTATTCAAGACGTTCCCAATGACAAGGGCCGACATGTGATAGTAGACTACGCCCACTCCCCCGATTCGCTGGTGAACATTATCAACGCTGTGCGCGAATTTACCAAAGGCCGCGTTATGGTCGTGTTTGGCTGCGGAGGCGACAGAGACGCGCTAAAGCGGCCTATGATGGGCAAAATAGCGGGAGAGCTGGCAGACTTTTGTATTGTTACCTCCGATAACCCAAGAACAGAAAACCCGATGGATATCATAGCCGCGATAGAGGGCGGCATAAAAGAAACAAATTGCCCGCACGAAACCATATCTGACCGGCGAGAGGCCATATTCCGCGCCGTTAAACTGGCTGAGCCGACTGATACGCTGATTATAGCGGGCAAGGGGCATGAGAATTATCAAATAATAGGCGAGGCCACCATACACTTTGATGATTTGGAGGTTGCGCAAGAAGCGCTGGAGGCGCTGTGAACATAGAGATACGTGACGTTTTGATCGCCGTGCGGGGGACAGTTGAGAGTGTTGATGTTGAAAATACGGCGTTGCGCCGGCGTATATTGGGCGTAAGCACCGACAGCCGCGAGGATATGGGCGGCAAGTTGTTTGTGCCGTTAAAGGGCCCCAAATTTGACGGCCACGATTATATAGGCGCGGCGATAGAGAAAGGCGCGGCTGCTGTTTTGACCGAGCGGCGTGATGTATGCGCGGCGGATATTTTATCAGCGGCAAAATCCGTCGCGAAATCTGGTATGCAAGGCGATCCGTGCGTGATAATTCATGTGGAATCCACATACCAGGCGCTGCGCGACTTGGCCGAGTGGCATCGCGCCAGGTTTGACATACCCGCAGTGGCGATTACGGGCAGCGCCGGCAAAACGACAACAAAAGATATGATAGCCTCTGTATTGAGCCAACGATTTGTAACCCTTAAAACAGATGGAAATCTTAATAACGAGATCGGGCTGCCACTAATGGCCCTAAGGCTCAATGACACTCATGAAGCGGCTGTTTTTGAAATGGGCATGAACCACCTGGGTGAGATCCGAAATTTAAGTAAAATAATTAAACCGCATGTGTGTGTGATAACCAACATTGGCACGGCGCACATGGAATTTCTTGGCAGCCGCGAAAACATCCTGCGAGCCAAGTGCGAAATATTTGAGCATATGCGGCGAGGAGGCGCCGTAATCCTTAATGCTGACGACGATATGCTGGGCAAAATTGTTTCGACAGGCACGAATAACATATCATACGGTATTCACAACGGAGACATGCGCGCCATCAACATAAAAATGTCCGGCGATGGGCAGAGGTTTGACGTAGTGTATAAGGATGTCATTGTACATGAGCTGTTTGTGCCGTTGCCGGGGGAGCATAACGTGCTTAACGCCCTTGCGGCGGCGGCGGTCGGTTTTGCGCTTGGCTTGAGCGGCGAGTGTATACAGGAAGGGCTGAGATCTTTTCCATTGTCGAAAAATCGTATGGAATTTATCCGCACTGATAGGTTTACGATAATAAATGACGTGTACAACGCCAACCCCCAGTCTATGATTGCCGCGCTGGATGTGCTGTCGCAAATGGCAAGCTATAATAGCGTCGCGGGCCGCAAGCCACAAACGATCGCCATTTTGGGAGACATGTTTGAGCTGGGCGAGTTTTCTCAGGCGCATCATGAGCAAATTGGCAGGCACGCGGCGGAGCTGGGCATTGACTATTTGATAACTATCGGCAAGGCCGCAGATTTTATCCGCCAGGGATTTATAAATAATAATAAAGATAACGGCGGCCATTCGCTTTCATTCGCCGCAAAAGAGGAGGCGGAGGACGCTCTTCCAAAGTTTGAGGAATTTCTTCAGCAGGGAGATATTATCCTGATAAAAGCGTCTCGCGGTATGCAACTGGAAACGACTGTTGCAAAAGTGAAGGAGATGAGCTGATGCAAGACTTTACACTTGCGGTATATGCCGCGCTGGGCGCGTTCATTGTCAGTGTTATACTGTGCCCCGCGCTGATACCTTATCTGATGAAGCTAAAATTCGGCTCATACGAACGTGACGATGGGCCAAAGTCGCACCTTAAAAAAGCAGGTACGCCCACCATGGGCGGCATAATTATAATAATCGCGTTTGTAGCCTCAGCTGTGTTTTTTGTAAAAAACAACCCGGACGGCACGGTACTGCTGCTTGTGACAATCGGGTTTGGCTTGGTAGGCTTTGCGGACGACTATATAAAGGTGGTAAAAAAACGCTCCCTGGGTTTGCGCGCCTGGCAAAAAATGCTGGGGCAGATGGTCATAACCGCCGCGTTTGTCTATTATCTATTATGCATGCGTCAACCTGGCGCGCTGGGGCTGACAGAGGTATATGTTCCTTTTTTGAAAAACGCTGATTTGGATGTGTGGTATATTCCACTGGCGTTTCTGGTGATTTTGGGGACTGTTAATGGTGCTAACTTTACCGACGGGCTGGATGGATTGGCATCGGGCGTTACCGTGCTTATAGTGGCTTTCTTTCTGTTTGCCGCATGGGCGTTTAATAGTGCAGTAATGCCGCTGGCCGGCGCGGCGGCGGGCAGTTTGCTGGGTTTTCTTCTGTTTAACTCGCACCCCGCCAAAATATTTATGGGCGATACGGGCTCGCTGGCGTTGGGCGGATTTGTGGCGGCAATATCGTTGTTGCTGGGTATGCCCCTGTTTATACTCATAGTTGCGTTGGTATATCTTGTGGAAGTGCTTTCGGTCATCATCCAGGTAGGATATTTTAAACTAACGCACAGGCGATTTTTTAAAATGGCCCCCATTCATCATACATTTGAGCTTTCAGGTTGGACAGAAACCAAGATCGTGTCATTGTTTTATGTGGTAACCGCCATTCTTTGCCTCATAGGGTACCTTGGGGTGGTGTGATTTATAGCGTGTGTTGTGCGGAGGAAAGATTTTGTTTAGTGACAATTATAAAAGGGTTCTGGTAAGCGGCATGGCCAGGAGCGGCATCGCGGCGGCGCGATTGCTCAAAGACCATGGCTGCGATGTAACCTGCCAGGATTTGAAACCGGCGGATAAGATAGATAACGCATCGGCCTTGGAGGCGGATGGCATTACACTGTATTTGGGAAAAAATCCAGACGATATTATAGCGGACTTTGACCTTGTGGTGTTAAGCCCAGGCATATCGACTGACCTTCCATTTGTGGAAAAGGCAAAGGATTTGGGGGTTCCCGTATGGGGAGAGATGGAGCTGGCCTATCGGTTTTGCCCTTGCCCTATCACGGCGGTGACGGGAACAAATGGTAAAACCACCACCACCGCCCTAATTGGAGAAATAATGGAAGCCCACAACCACGATACAGCGGTAGTGGGCAACATAGGCACGCCCTTTGCGGAGCGTGTGGGGCGCGTGACGGCGGATTCGTGGGTTGTGGCTGAGATATCGAGCTTTCAGCTTGAGACTATACAGACATTTAGGCCCAAAATATCGGCGGTGCTTAATGTAACGCCAGACCACCTAGACAGGCATAAAACCATGGAGCGCTACGCCTTGATAAAAGAGAGCGTTGGTAAATATCAGATGCCGGGCGATTTTATCATTTTAAACTACGACGACCTATTGTGCAGAAAAATGCGTTCACGCGCCAGGCATGTGTTTTTTAGCAGGTGCGAGCCGCTATACGAGGGCTTTTTTCTTAAAGCCGGCAATTTGCACGCGCGATTTAATGGGCGGGAGTTTGACATTGTTAATGCTAACCGCATGAATATCATTGGCAATCACAATATAGAGAACGCGCTGGCGGCTTCCGCAGCCGCCATATGCGCTGGCGTACCGGTAGAGACCCTGCGCGCGGCGTTGGAACGCTTTAAGGCTGTGGAGCACAGAATAGAGTTTGTGCGCGAGCTTAACGGGGTGCGTTACTACAACGACAGCAAGGGTACCAACATCGACTCGGCGGTAAAAGCCTTGGAGGCGATGAAATGGCCCGTAGTGCTTATCGGAGGAGGCTATGACAAGCGCGCCGACTTTAGCGAATGGGTAACGGCGTTTAAAGACAGGGTAAAAGAACTTATAGTGCTGGGCGAGACGGCGGATCAAATTGCGGAAACATGCCATGCGTATGGTTTTGAAAACATACAGCGGGTTAACACGCTAAAAGACGCCGTTTACGCTGCCAGCGGCGCGGCGCGGCGCGGCGACTGCGTGTTGCTTTCTCCCGCGTGTGCGAGCTGGGATATGTTTGATAATTACGAACAGCGCGGCAATATGTTTAAGGATTACGTATTCAAGCTATAAATTTCAAAATCCGCGTGTCGTAGTCGTTAATGAAGAGTAGAGCTTCAAATGGAGGGAGAGTTTCAATGGAGGGGGCAAGGGTTTTACGCCCGCAGTTTTTAAACAAGCAGGAGATCAAAGGGCGGGGCGAGATCGTTCGTGTGGGCGCTCCAGACTACACACTCCTTATAATCGTGCTTATGCTTTGTGTTATCGGCGTTGTAATGGTTTTCACGTCGTCATACATGACGGCTGCGGCCAGCCAAAATGACGCGTACTATTATTTAAAGCGCCAGGGATTATTTTTTTTGTCGGGAACCGCCGTTATGTTGGTTACAATGAATATATCGTACAGATATTTTCGCAGCATGGCTTTTATTATATACCTGGCAGCCAACGCGCTGTTGGTTGTAGCGGCCCTAATAGGCATATCGTCGCATGGAGCGCAGCGATGGATACCCGTTCCGATTATCGGTCAGTTTCAACCGTCTGAGATGGCCAAGGCGGGGGTTATATTTTATATGTCGTTTCTCATTTCGCAAAACCCCAAGATGCTGCTTAAATGGCCCACGTTTATACTGGCGTGCGCTGTGGTTGGAGTGACCGCCGGGCTGGTTATGCTGGGAAACAGCTTAAGCATGGCTATAGTGGTAACGCTGGTGGGAATGGGCGTCATATTTATCGCGTGCCCGTATGTAATGCGTTTTGTGGTGGTTATAGCAGGGGGCGTGGCAGGGCTGGCTGGCTATTTTTTGTACACGGCAATGTCGTCCGCCGAGAACTTTCGCATTGGCCGTATTGAGGCGTGGATTAATCCGTTTAGTGACCCAACGGGAGACGGTTTTCAAGTAATCCAGTCGCTGTACGCTATAGCGTCGGGCGGAATGTTTGGACTGGGCGTTGGCAACAGCAGACAAAAAACCTTCGTGCCCGAAGCGCACAATGACATTATTTTTTCTATCATCTGTGAAGAATTGGGGTTTATCGGCGGCGCGCTGGTTCTGGCGCTGTTCGGCGTACTTATATGGCGCGGGCTTAAGATAGCCATGAACGCGACAGACATGTTTGGCAGCCTTGTGGCTGCGGGCATAATGATTCTTATATCCGCGCAGGTTGTGTTAAACGTGGCAGTGGTGACAAACAGCATGCCTAATACAGGAGTGCCGTTACCCTTTATAAGTTATGGCGGCACATCTTTGATGGTAACATTGTTTTTGGTAGGAGTGCTGCTAAATATCTCGCGGCACAGCAAGAAATCATAAAACACCGAAGCGAGACACAAGACGCGGGAACAGGTGGCGCAAATGGTCTTTAATTCATTAACATACCTTATATTTCTGCCTGTAGTGGCGCTGATATACTATATACTGCCCAAGATTCGCAGGTACACCCTGCTGTGCGCGAGCTTGGCGTTTTATATGGCGTGGCGGGCGGAACTCGTGTTGCTGATAGTCGCGACTGTGGGGGTTAATTATGTCGCGGCGCGTTTGTTAGCGGCAAACCATCGCCGCAAACTTGTTCTCGCCGTCTGTATGGCAATAAATTTCGCGCTTCTGTTCATATTCAAATATTTTGGTTTTTTTACCGATTCTATTGTCGCCGTGGCGCGATGGGCAGGGGCGGAGATCTCCCGCCCGGCGTTTGATATTCTCTTGCCCATGGGCATATCGTTTTACACATTCCAAGCCGCCGCGTACACTATAGATGTCTACCGCGAAAAGTACGCGGCGCAGATAAGTTTTATCAATGTGCTGCTGTTTATCATGTTTTTTCCTCAGTTGGTTGCGGGGCCCATAGAGCGCGCCGACAAGCTGATGGATCAGTTATTGGACCATAGTATAAAACCGCGCCTGGATAATCTTGGCGCGGGCGCTAAATTTCTGCTGCTGGGCTTTTTTAAAAAGGCTGTTGTCGCCGACAGGCTCGCCGATTGCGTTAACGCCGTTTACAACCGCCCGGACTCCTTTACCGGCTTGGCGTATGTGGTCGCGACGCTTTTTTTTGCCGTACAGATATATTGCGACTTTTCGGGATATTCGGACATTGCCATAGGCAGCGCCAAGCTGCTGGGCGTTGACCTTACGCAAAATTTCCGCCAGCCCTACCTTAGCGCGGGTATTCGTGAGTTTTGGCGCAGATGGCACATCACTTTATCGTCGTGGCTAAGAGACTATATATATATCCCGCTGGGGGGCGGGCGGGTGAGCAGGGTGAAGCGATACGCCAATATAATGATTACCTTTTTGGCAAGTGGCCTGTGGCATGGCGCGAACTGGACATTTGTTGTGTGGGGCGGGATGCACGGCGCGTTGCAGGTAGCGGAGGACGCGCTATTCGCAAAAACGCGCCATGTGCCGAAAGTTTTAACGCCTTTAGCCATTGCCATAACCTTTGTGCTGGTTTGTGTTACATGGATCTTCTTTCGCGCCAATAACGTTTCCGACGCCATACTCATTCTCACACACCTTACCAGCGATTCGGCGCGATGGGGCGACTGGCGGTATGTGTTGGATGTACTTTCGTCGATGTCTTCAAATCTGCTGGACATACTTATAAATATCATGTTGTGCGCGGCGATCGCGGCGATTGATTTGATTGCCTGGCAAACGGATTTTATAGCGCGCGTGGGTAAAATGCCCTCGCTAATAAGAGTGGTTGTATACTCTGTTCTTTTGATAATGATAATGGCTCTGGCAAAGTTTTATTCAGCCGGGGATTTTATTTATTTTCAATTTTAGAGGTCTAAACGCACGTTTAGAGACTTGAAAGACTTGAGGCGCATATGAGAATATTAAGCTACGTTCTAAAAGTGCTGGCGCTTGTCGGCATCGTGATACCCGCATATCTATTCCTACGCAATGAATACACCTATTCGTCCACACAAAACCACATTAACACGTGGAACAGACAGCGCGTGTCAGATTTCCGCTCGTTGCCTGACAATACGCTAAACATGCTCTTTCTTGGCTCTTCGCACGTATACTGTACATTCGCGCCCGAATTGATAGACGACATGCTAAATACGGAGAGTTTCAACTTTGGCATGCCGTTGCAGTATGCGGACTCTACCTATTTTACGCTTGTAGAGGCGCTAAAAACGCAGCGTCCAAACACGGTCGTTGTGGATGTGTATTGGGGAGTGCTGGGGCAAGACTTTGACGTAAAGCAGGCCGATACGCTTCTCACCGCGTTCGATGACGACAGTCTGCGCCGAGCGTATATAGATGAGATATTTCCATGGAACGAGAAGATAAAATACAGGTTTGGGTTGATTCGCTATCAACTGGATTTTTTAACGTATTATAACACGAAACTGCTGAATTTTTTAGAACGATATGGTTGGGAGAGGGAGTTTGGCAGTCAACAAGGCACGGAACGTTATGATTATCGCGGCTTTATGTGGTGCGACTATAACATGCTGCCTGATGAATATGATAAAACCAATCAATTTGCCCGGCTGGATGGGGCGGCGTTTGAATTTTCGCCGGTGCAGTTGGGATATTTGGATAAAATATGGAAACTGTGCGAAAATAAAGGCGTCGATTTAATCTTTGTGACTGCCCCGATAGCCCCCGTGTCAATGAACCTCATATCCAATTACGATGATATTAATCGCGTGGTTAAAGAATTCGCAACTCAACGGCAAATACCATACCTGGACTATAACGCGCTAAATCGTGATGAGGGGCTGTTCACAAACGATAACTTCCGCGACGACGCCCACCTGAACTACAGTGGCGCGGAGATTGTGAGCCGCCATTTCGCACAATGGTATAGTGGGGGGATTACTTGATAAATGCTGAATTTTGGCGTGGCCGTCGTGTGTTTATAACGGGGCACACAGGGTTTAAAGGCTCATGGCTGTGCGAGTTGTTGCTTACGTTTGGGGCAAAAATAGCCGGTTACGCCCTTGCCCCAAACACAGCGCCCAACCTTTGGGACCTTTGCGGCTTGGACGCGAAAATGGAATCTCATATTGGTGATATTCGGGATATTGACAAACTGCAAAACGCGTTTGACGCAACGAAGCCAGAGATAGTTTTTCACCTAGCGGCGCAACCGCTGGTGTTAGACAGTTATCAAAGACCGCGTTACACGTATGAAACCAACGTGATGGGCACAGTAAATATTCTTGAGTGTATCCGCAATGCCGATTGCGTTAAGTCGTTTGTCAATATCACTACAGACAAGGTATATCTGGACCGCGAGAACGGCGAGGATTACCGCGAGGGTGATTATCTGAACGGCTGCGACCCCTATAGCAACAGCAAATCGTGTTCTGAGATGGTCACCTCAAGTTATGTTAACTCGTTTTGTCACGCTAAACACATAGCGGTATCAACAGCTCGGTCGGGCAATGTAATAGGGGGCGGCGACTTCGCCGCGAATCGTATCATCCCTGACTGCGCTAAAGCGGCGGCGGCAAAAAAGCTAATCAACATACGCAATCCGGTATCGGCGCGTCCGTATCAATTTGTGCTTGACACCCTCACGGCCTATCTGCTGATTGCCGAAAAACAGTACTCCGATCTTTCACTCGCCGGAGCGTATAATATCGGGCCGGACTCCGCCGCCAATAATGGAGAGCTTGCCGCTATATTCTGCAACGCCTGGGGCGATGGCGCGGCCTGGGAGCATGCGCGCGCCGAACAACCCTACGAGGCAAGGCTGCTTAGCTTAAACTGCGGCAAGATAAAGACCGCCCTGGGCTGGAGACCGCGCTACGGCATTGCGGAAGCCGTCAGACTATCGGCACAGTGGTACAGGGCGTTTTATGACAGCGTCGACACAAACGCTGTCAGCGATGCAATCGCTGTAATGATACGGCAGATTGAGGAGTATACTTTAGATGGATAATGACGTAATTTTTCTAAATACGGACGATAAGACTGCCGTGTCGGCAGATGGGACACTATGGGGCAACCGCTTGCTGGCCTATTCGCAGTATGACGTGCCCAGCGCGCCGCTGTGCAGTATTTTCATAACGGGATACAATCGCTTGCATAAGACCAAGTACGCAGTGGAGTGCGTTTTAAAATATACAACAGATATTGATTATGAGCTGATACTTATAGATAACGGCTCAAGCGACGGAACGTTCGAGTATTTTCAGTCGGTGGAGCATCCCAAAAAGCGGATTATCAAGGTAAGCAAAAATATAGGCGGCGGCTTTTCTTTCGGGGCGATACGCAAGGTGTACAGCGGCAAATACCTCGTCGGCGTATCAAACGACGTTTACGTTACTGCCAATTGGCTGTCTAATCTGCTGCGGTGTTTTGAGTCGGACCCGCGCATAGGTTTTGTAGAGCCCTTATCAAGTAATATAAGCAATTTACAACAGTATGATTTGGGCGGCTGGAAAGATTTTGACGAGATGCAGGGTAAGGCCGCGTCATTTAATATCAGCGATCCCTCCAAGTGGGAGGAGCGTATGCGGCTGATAAGCATATTGAGTATTTTTAGCAGACAAGTGCTTGACAGCGTTGGAATTGGAGATTTTGCGTTTGTTCACGATTTCAGCGAGGACGACCTGACCGCCCGTCTGCGCCGTATGGGATACAAACTGATGTTGTGCAAAGACACCTGGGTATGCCACGACCACGATCTAGACCATATGGAAGACAAAGACCCGGCGGCGTTTCGGGCGAGTTTAGAAAGCGGCCGGCGTCTGTACCGCGAAAAATATCACGGGATTGACCCGTGGGACGATATTAATAATTACGAATTACAATTACTCGCGCCCCTTGGCACCTGGGATATGCCGCAGGGCGAGATAAGCGCGCTGTGCGTTGACGCGCGCTGTGGCACGCCCGTTTTGGAGATTCGCAATCGCCTTCGCCGGCGCGGCAGGTTGGACGTAAGCAATTGGGCGTTTACCACGCGGGCAAAATACTTCCTCGACTTGCAGACAACAGAGGCGGAGGTCAAATGCGATCGAGTGGACTTCATTCAGAACCACTACGCGGATGAGACATTTGACATTGTCGCCCTGTGCGAGCCGCTGAACTGTTATCACTCCGCGCCAATAACGTTATTGCAAAGTCTGTACAACTTTGCAAAACGCGGTGGTATTTTGCTGTTTAAACTGCGGAATACGAGCGACTACAATGCGCTGATGCGGGTGGCGGGGTTTGGCGGCGCAAATGACGAGGATTGCCCGGCGGTTATGTCCATAGACGAGGTTAGCAAAGCGTTGAAGCTGTTCGGCGGAAAAAATATTAGCATTGGCGGCGAATCATATAGGTTGTCGCAGGACGACTTGGCCATAATAAAAAGTTGGCTTGGCAAGGTCAATCCAAACTACAATAATCAGAATTTGCAAAATCTGACGATCAAAGATTACATGTTTAGCGTGTCGAAAGGGTAAACAATGAAATTTGAAAAAACCAGACTGGACGGAGTGCACATCATCACGCTGGAACCTTTTGAGGATGAGCGCGGCATATTCGCCAGAATGTTTTGCAAGCGCGAGCTTGAGGCGGCGGGGCTGTGCGGTGATATAGTTCAGGTAAACCTGTCAACAAACATACTCAAAGGCACGTTGCGCGGTCTGCACTGCCAAAGGGGAGAGTTTGCCGAAGACAAGTTTGTTACTTGTGTTCGCGGCGCGGTGTTTGACGTGGCTGTTGATGTTCGCCAAAATTTCGAATCATTCGGGCAGTGGGCGGGCGCGGAGCTTTCGGCGGCGGCGGGGAACGCGCTGTATGTGCCAAAGGGCTTTGCCCACGGCTATCTGACGCTAACCGACGACGCCTGGGTGCAATACTTTGTGACGTGCTTTTATCAACCGGGCAGCGAGCGCGGATACCGTTACGACGACCCTGCTTTTGGTATACAGTGGCCAGGCGAGATTAGGGTTGTGAGCGAGAAGGATAAAAGTTGGTAAGCTATGTTTTTTAATCTGTGATTCTGCTGGTGCTTTAATAAATGAAAATGAAAAACGCAATCGTTACCGGTGCGACGGGGTTTGTTGGGCGGCACTTGACCGCTGAAATTGCGGCGCGCGGCGTGATTGTTACCCCGCTTAAGCGCGGAGAACTTCCAGCCACTCCCGCCGACGTATGCTATCACTTGGCGTGGGAGAGCGCGTCCGGGCCGGGGCGGGGCGACGCCGTTTTGCAAGCGGGCAACGCGGCGCTGACCCTTGAAACCCTGAGAGCGGCATACAAAGTCGGCTGTCAAAAATTTGTGTCGTTGGGTACCGTTTACGAGTTTCTGCCGTTGCCGGACGCAGTGGGCATTTCTGATTTTTACATACTGTCAAAGCGTTATTCCCACGCCATGGCAGACAGGTTGGCGAGGCAATTGGGCATAGACTTCGTTTGGTGTACGGTATGCCACCCTATAGGGCGCGGCATAAAGCCGGAGCAGATGATGGCCTATGCCGTTTCAAACTTGCTCAAAGGCGTGTCGCCAGCGTTCGGTTTGGCAAAGACGTGGTACGATGTGGTCGCCGTTGAAGATTTGGCCTTGGGGCTTAGACTTGCGGGAGAATATAGACTGAGCAAACGCGAATATTTTATTGGTTCGGGACAGCCTCGCGTTTTGCGCGATTATTTGACGCAACTGCCGCATATATTAGGTGTAAGCGACAAGGTGAACATCGGCGCGCGCCCCGACGATGGCCTGCGCTTTCAGCGTGAGTGGTTTGACATCGCGCCGCTGGCGGCCGAAACGGGGTACTCGCCGCAGCTTGGCTTTGAGCAGGCTGTAAAGAATGTTGGGGAAGCGTGTGACGAATGGCCAATATTCTCCACATAGCCGCGCATTTGGGAGACGGCGCGGGTAAGGCGATTAGCGGGTTGGCGATACTCGGCAGCCGCGAGGGCGGGCACTCCCACCGCATACTGCTGTTGCAAGAGCCGCGCAAGCTCAACCACATAGAACGCTGCAAGGCAAATGGCGTTGCGGTACTGCCTTTATCAGCGATAGATGGCGCGTTGGCGTGGGCTGATATTGCGGTAATAAGTTATTGGGCCAGCGCTTTCCTGAATGATTTTATTCGCGGCCTTACAATCAATAAACCACTGTTGATCTGGTATCACAACAATGGCTTCTCGGGAGAGTTGATGCCCGATGACGTACTTGACAAATGCGAGCGCTTGCTTGTGACCACACCGGCGACTCTTGGCATTTCGCGCTATGCCGCAAAAAATCCGGCCCCTGTTTACGGATTTGGCGACTTTAACCCCGGCGAGCTTACGCGCAAAACAGACTACTCTCTCAAAAGCGGCGCGTTAAGTATCGGCTATGTAGGGATGCCAACCTATAAGCGCCTGCCAAGCAATTTTGTTGATTACTGCGATGCCGCCCTTGGCACCGTGCCCAATAGTCACTTTACAATGCTAGGAGAGAATGACGGCAGTGTACAAAATGATATCGCCCGCCGTGGTATGGGGCGATATTTCACGTTCATTGGCTGGCGCAATAATGTATATGACAATTTGCGCCGGTTTGACGTATTTAGCTATCTTATGCGCCCCGACACGACCGCGAGCATAGACAACTCCGCGCTGGAAGCGATGGCGGTTGGGCTGCCTGTTGTGATCTCGCAAAGCCCCATCGGGTGTTGGATTGTGCAAAACGGGGCGACAGGGTTGACAGTGAACAACCCGCAAGAGTATGCGTCGGCGATTCGGCGCCTGTTTGACAGCGAAGCGGAGCGCCGGCGCCTGGGGCAGGCGGCAAGGCGATATGCTATATCGCACTGTAGCGCGGTCGAAAATTTGCGGCGGTTTAACGCCGAAATTGAAAGGGTGGCAAAATGATAACATTGCCAACAGTTGAAACGATAAGGAAACTAGCGGCCAACACCGCTAGTGCAGCCAGCGCGGCCGATACGGCCAGCGCTATCATATCTCCATACAAGAAAATCATCATATACGGCGCGGGGAATCTTGGAAAACGAACCTTGGCGATTCTGACAAACCTAGGCCGCCAAGACGATGTCGCGTTCTTCCTTGACGCAAACCCCAGCGGCAAAACGCATTACGCTAATATCCCGATTGTACTGCCTGACTCTGATACGGTGAGCGACGCGATAAAAGAAAAAGCCCTTGTAATCGTGGCTGTTATGCTCAACAAGAGCGATTATAACAGCCTTGAAAAACGTATAAAGGGCTATGGCTATCAAAATACGCTAAACGCCTACGCGCTAATGACTACATCAGTGCAGGTTTCGCGCGTCAGTGAAGATATGCGGTATATTTCCGATTCAGCAGACGCAGTATGCGACGCTTTTATGCTGTTGTCAGATGAACACTCAAAGTCGGTATTCGCGAATATTTTACAAGCCCACACCCAACACAATTATGGAGATGCTATTGACGCCAATATTCCGCAGTATTTTGACAATAGTGTGCCTTTTGCCAATAACTATCGCCGTTTCGTTGATTGCGGCGCGTATAATGGCGATACGCTAAACGAGCTGATGTCCCGCACAAAATGTGAGTGGTATATAGGCTTTGAGCCGTCGTTAGAAAGTTATTCGCTGTTGGTTAAAAATGCCATGTCCTATAAGATCGACACGTTATGTCTCCCACTTGCCATTTCTGATGAGAGCGGTTTTGTTAAATTTGATGATCGCAGCAGCGGAAACTCTCGAATTGCCGAAGATGGCAAGAGTATTTTGCAGACAGTAAGACTAGACGATATTATCAAGAACCCGGATGGCCTGACTATAAAAATGGATATTGAGGGCAGCGAGGCTGCCGCCATTTGCGGGGCGGAGCGTTTAATCAAGAGCGGCGCGCCCGACCTTGCAATCTGCGTCTATCATTATGTGTCGGATCTGTGGGAAATCCCTAACATGCTGCACGTCTTGACGCCACAGTATAGGTTTTATTTGCGTAATCATTATGAATACACGTTTGAAACCGTCTTATACGCTACGGTGGGAGGGCGCTGAGAATGAAGGCAGAAAATAATCCTTATTACAGCACAGACAGAATGATCCTTGCGGAAAATATTCCGCTGCAAACACCGTTAACGATGTTTTTTTGCCCAACGCTTGTTTGCAATTTGTCTTGTAAATACTGCGTTCAGAGTTATTGGAAGCACTCGGAAAATTACAAGTCGTATATCCAGCGCTGGGGGGGCGCATATATGACGTTGGAAACTGTTGAAAAAGCGATATTTGATTGCCAATCGTTTCCCGATAAGATAAAAGATATAAACTTAACCAGCTTTGGCGAACCCCTTCTGCACACGGATTTGCCCCGTATTGTCAGACTTATCAACGAGGCGGGTATCGCGGATAGAATCCAATTTTTTACCAACGGAACATTGCTTACAAAAAAGCTCTCTGAAGAATTGTTAGATGCGGGCTTGAGCGAATTGCGGATTTCTTTGCAAGGAATAACAGCGGAAAAATACAAAGACATAGCAGGAGCAACCGTAGATCTTACGCAGATAATCGAACGAATAGCATATTTCTGTTCGATAAAAGGCAACGCCAAGTTGTACATAAAATGTGCTGATATTGCCCTTGATGGAAACGAACAAAAATTCTATGAAATGTTCGGCGACATTTGCGACAAGATATATGTGGAACATATCGTCCCACTGTTTAAGGATGTTGACTACAGTTATTTGGAGGACAAAGACGGCTCCAAAAACAAATACCAGCAAGACCTAAAGACTACCCGTGTCTGTCCGAATTGTTTCTATACCATCGCGGTATGGCCGGGTGGCGACGTGTTGCCGTGCTGTAATTTTTATGAGCCCCCAATCGGCAATGTTCATACTCAATCGTTGGTCGATATTTGGAACGGCAAGGCGCGCAAAGAAGTCCTCCTGCGCCAGCTAAGATGTGAGTATGACTACAATTGTGTTGATTGCTATGTTCCTAATAATCAGCAGCCATCCGATAATTTAGACGGTTCCGTTGGTGAGATCATCAAGCGTTTGGAGGTTATTTAGTAATGGCAGCCAAGGTTCAACCTAATGTTGACTCAAATCGTCAATGGCTTCGCGATGTCGTACCATTGGCAACGCCGTATACTTTTGTTATGCAGGTATCACACATTTGCAATATTCGGTGTAGGTATTGCTTCCACAGCCTTTCACCAGAGAAAAAGAAAGCGAACCCACACTTTCACAATTCTCTAGTCAGCATGGAAACGGTCGAGTGCGTTTGCGAGCAGCTTGGCGATTTCCCCTGTTCTTTCAAAAGTTGTAGAATTTGCGGTATGGGAGAACCTCTGTGTCATCCGCAGTTTGAGCAGATTTGCGATATGTTGAAAGCGACGGGGAAAATTGAATATCTTTCGTTCTTCTCAAATGGGTTACTGCTTACACGCGAAAGGAGCGAAAAATTAATTTCAAGCGGAGCAGACCGCATAATGATTTCTCTGCAAGGGTTAAACGCAGAATCGTACCGCAAAATCTGCGGCGCGGACATTGATTTTCCAAACTTCGTAGGCGAGATTAAATATTTATATGAGAATCGCGGCAATATGGGCGTACACATAAAAATTGCCGACGTTGCGCTTGCACCCGGTGAAGATACTAAGTTTTATGATATGTTCGGCGAAATGTGCGATGATATGTTTATTGGCCCTACTGTTCCAATGTTTAGCAAAGAAGGAGTGCAGTATACTGATGAAATATCAGCTAAATCCAGCCAGTACGGTATAGAATCCGACATGTTTGAAGTTTGCCCGCAACCGTTTTATATGACGGATGTAACCGTAACAGGTGATGTTATACCCTGTTGCGACTATTTTAACCCAGTATTGGGAAACATTCATGAAAAACGACTCATTGACATATGGAATGGCGAACAGCGCGAGCTATGCAAACAACTGCTGCGGTTTGAGGCTTCTAGTTTGCCGTATTGCAAGAATTGCGTATCAAAATACGTAGGAATTCACTGGAAAGAAGAACATTTAGACGATTGCGCCGCTGGTGTTTTAAAACGATATGAGGTAAATAATTAATGGCAATACCTAAGCGCGTGCCGCTAATTACAAAACTCCCACTTGCGTCGCCTCTGTCGGTGCATATATTTGCGTCGTATTACTGCAATTTTAAGTGTTCGTACTGTGTACATAGTATGACTGCCAGTGAACAGGCAGAGATCGGATTCGTAAAACAGTTAATGCCGTTTGAGGTGTTCACGAAAGCGGTTGACGACGTTGCCGCTCTGCCTGTCAAGCCCAAGGTGCTGATGTTCGACGGCCACGGCGAGCCACTGACCCATCCGCGCATTGCCGATATGGTGCGTTACGCCAAGGAACGCACCGCTGCAGAGCGTGTCGAAATAGTAACAAACGGCAGTCTGTTGACGCGTGAGATGTCAAACGCCCTGATTGACGCGGGGCTGGATCGTATGCGCGTATCACTGCAAGGCTGCGGCGCGTCAGCCTATGAGAAGGTTTGCGGCGTGAAGCTGAATTTTGACGGGTTCATTGACAACCTGCGGTATTTCTACCGTCGCAAGGCCAGCACGGACTTGTATGTCAAAATTATAGACATCGCGCTTGATGTTTCGGTCGAGAATTTTCACGCTCTGTTCGACCCCATCAGCGACACGGCAGTAGTGGAGCATTTATTTCCAAACATTCAGCAAATCGACCACAGCGCTATGGGCAGCGAGTTGAAATACGCCAAAAACAATGATGACGAGGCGCGGCGGGTTGATGTGTGCCCGATGCCGTTCTACATAGCGGTTGTGCTGCCCAACGGCAACGTAATCGGGTGTTGCTATATTGAACCGCCTGCGGTATTCGGAAACATCACAAAGGGCAGCTTGCTGGAAATCTGGAATGACAATAGCCGCCGCGAGTTTCTCAAGACGCAAATCTCCGGGCGCGACGCAAATAAGATATGCATAAACTGCAAGTCGCCGGACTATGGCACACAGCAAGTTGATTTTCTCGACGAGTACCGGGAGCAACTGTCAAAAATGTTTATGTGAGTGGGGGAGAAGATTACGGGAGAGCTAACCAAATCATTTGTTTCGGAATACAAGGCATATTTGTGACATTACTGGTACACCGCCGCCAAGACCGTTTTGTACTGCGTGATTTAATGGAGGTTTTTTATGACGCGGCTAAAATCCAACGCCGAGCAAGCTGATCGCGTACCGCTTGCAGGCAGTTTGCCGCTGGCATCGCCGTTTACGTTGTATGTATTTCCCAGTAACGCGTGTAATTTCCGGTGCAGTTACTGCGCGCATAGCTTGAGCGATGGCGAATTGTTTCAGACTTATGGCGTAGGGAGTGAGATGATGAGCCTTGACACAATGAGGTTAATCGTCGAGCAGAGCGCGAACTTTGCGCCGTATAAGCTCTTACAGTTTGTGTCGCAGGGCGAACCATTGTTAAACCGTGATCTGCCTCAAATGATTAAGATGGCGGCCAGCGCGGGGATTGCGAAACGTATAGAAATAATCACCAACGCGAGCTTGCTTACGCGCGAATACTCGGACGCGCTGATTGATTCAGGACTCACCAATCTGCGCGTATCGCTGCAAGGGCTTGACAAAGAAACATACCGCCGGATTTGCGGCATCGCGCTGGACTTTGACACATTACTTGAACACCTTGCATATTTTTATCAGCATAAGAAGCCTGAAATGGGGCTGTTTGTAAAAATAATGGACATCGCGCTGCCGCCGGTTGGCGTAACCCCGAACGCGGCGGCTGAATTCTACAAACTGCTTAACGGCAAGTGCGACCGTATGTCAGTTGAGTATGTGCAACCCGTGTATCACGCGGTTGGTGTACAGCAGAACGCCGTATTGCGCGACAGATACGGGAACGAACACTCGCCGCGTTTTGTGTGTCCGTTCCCGTTCTACCAGATGTGTATATGGCCCAACGGCGACATTCAACCCTGTGACGCGATTTATAGGGCGTGCAGCCTTGGCAATGTTCACGGCGCTACCTTGCGCGAGATCTGGAACGGCGAGAGACTTCGCGATTTTAGGCTGGCCCAGTTGCGAGACGGTTACAAATCTCTCCCCAAATGCGAAAACTGCTGTGCGCCCGACGACTGCTCAAGTCCCCTTGATGTGCTTGACGGTGAACGCGAGCGACTGATAAACTTATTTTCGTGATATCTAATGTCTATGAACCTTAACCGCAAAGTTGATATCACATACCAATCTCTTACGACACCTTGAGGCCCTTGGGGGTATGGTTGAAAAGGCCGCACTTTAAGCGTATACTGTTATTATAGGAGTGGAGGAAACAGAATGAATCCTAGCTTATACCTTGAAACCACAATCCCCAGCTATTTGGCGGCTCGTACCAGTAGCAACCCTGTCATTGCCATTAAGCAATCAGCAACTCATGAGTTCTTTGAATCTTTACGGCATAAATATGACCTCTTTGTGTCAGATTATGTTTATGAAGAATGTGAGAAGGGCGACGAAGCCGCCGCAAAAAGACGCTTGGAATGGCTAAATGGCATTGAGACCTTAAAGAAAACTCCCAAAATTGAGCCTCTCGCGGAGATTTATATGCAGTTGTTGTCCATTCCAAAGGATTCCGCAATTGACGCCCGGCATCTTGCTATATGTTGTATTTATGGCATAGACTTCCTGCTCAGTTGGAACTTTAAGCACTTAGGCACTCGAAGCATGTTAATCGCCCAAAAACACAATGATAAGCATGGACTGTCAACGCCGGAGATGCTGACGCCATTTGACCTTATTGAGAAAAATAATGAGGAGGGTTCTTATGAATAACGCATTTTACGACCCGATCGTTGCGGAAGTACGCCGTAACCGTAAGGAACTTCTCGCCGATTTCGGTGGCGACATCAGGAAACTTGATGCATACATTGATTCTAAACAACGTGAAAGAGAAGCCGCAGGGGTACGTTATGTAACGGAAGAAGAAATGCTAAAACGCTTGGCATGGAAAAAGCAACAGGACGAAGAACTGGCGAACAAAATAGCGTCAATGTAATGCTCGCAAATGATTTTGCCGGATAAAGGCTGACCCTATGGTTGGCCCTTGTTATTTTAATTGGGGAATAGAACAAAGCCCCAACACCTACTGTTTGAGGCTTTGCTTGGTTAGCCCCCTTGACGCGCTTGATGGCGAACGAGAGCGGCTGATATTATTTTTGATGTTATTTTCGTAAAATTATACCCTTTAGAATCGTTGTTTTAAAAACCCATACACGGTGTCCAGCCCGTCGGTAAACCAGTTGCCCGTGCGGCTTGCCGCGCCGGAGGGGTTTGTTACAATGCGGTCGCTTGGCGCAACGCCATTTATTATCTCTACGTTGGCATCGCCGTAAAAGCCGACTGTCACAGGCGCTTTTGCCAAAGTTTCGCCGTCGTACACAAACACGCTTTGCGTGTCACCTTCCGCAAAGAGTGTTTGGGCGGGAACACAAAGCACGTTATCTCTGCGCTCTGTGTAAATCTCTATATCGACGCTGTATCCAACCTTAAGTTTATGCTGTGTATCGACCAGCGTGAACCTTACCGGCACCACTACCTCGTCGCCGCTTGCCTTCTCTTTTGTTATCGCGCCCGCCGCGATTTTTGTTATTGTACCTTTAAACACACTGTCAGGAAGCCCGCTGGTTACGATGTCCGCATCCATCCCCAGCGATAACAGGGGCGCGTCAAATTCTGTTACCTCGGCCTCCGCCAGTGTTTCATTAACCACATCCAGCTCTATCAGCGAGGCCCCTTTGCTTGCGGTCGCGCCATCCTTTATGTTTACCTTGCTGATTATGCCATCCGCCGACGCTACAGATTGATCCGTATACAAAGCGAGGTCCACTTCGTACTGCGTTATCTGCTGCTCTATCAATTGTATACCAATCTCCTGCTGTTTGTACTTGATGGATACCGCGTCGGTGCTCGCGCGGTTAAGCGCGTTGTTTAGGGCTTCTTGCGCGTCGCCCAGCTGCTTTTGCCCTGTCTCCAGCGTTTTAAGGGCAGATTCACGGCTTATGGCAAGCTCGTCAAGTGTTAACATCGCGCTTTCCAGCGCTGTCTCCGCGCCGCTTTTTTGCAATTGCGCCGCGTTAAGTTGCAATTGCGCGGCCTCCAGCGCTTTAAGCGTTTCATCATATGTGACCCAGGGCAGGGCCTCGACGTCATATAACGCCTTTGCGCGTTCCGCCTCATCGCTGGCGCGATCCACGGCTTGTTGCTGCTGGTCTATTATATTTTGCTGCTGTTCTATCTGCCTTTGAGCTTGGTCAACCTGCTTTTGCGCTTGCGAGGCCTTGTTATCCAGGCTGTTGATCGTGTTGTCGGCTTGGCTTACATTGTATTCCGCCGCTGTTATCTCGCCAGAATACTGTAAAAGCTCATTACCCTCCGCAGGCAGTGTAAGCGCGTTCAGGTTCAGTCTGCCATTTTCTATATTGAGTCGCGCCGTAGCGATTTTACGTTCTATGTCTTGCCTGTCTTTTGCCACATCGTAGGTAATGAGAACGTCACCCTGTTTAACCGGATCGCCCTCTTTCACCAATACCTGGCTAACTTTTTGCGCCGTTTCCACTGATACGTATATCGTTTCAGAAGGCTTGATATGCCCCGTGGTCAATACGCTCTTGGTTACGTCATCATAAGACACGGTATGAAACGTAAAGGCGGTTTCTGGATCGAACGGCTTGTACCTGCTCAAGAATGTGTAGCCGGCAATAGCCAGCGCAGAAGCGGTTATAAGTAAAATAATAAGTATCCTTATCGTTATTTTTAAGGCCTTGTTTTGAATACGCATTTCCTTCTCCTATTCCACACTTTTTAACGCTTCTACCATTTTTATTTGTTTGAGCTTGCGCGCGGCAAACAGGTTGGCGCTTACAGAAAAGAACACAGTTAATATGATTGAATATACAAAGCTGATGAAATTTATGTGGCGGCTAAACATCACGAGATCTGTTTCCGCCGTCATGAGAACAAATCTATGCAACCCTATCCCCATCGCAAGCCCCGCCAACGCGCCTATCGCCGTTAACACCGTGGATTCGCGAAACACATACGCTGAAACCTCGTTATCATAAAATCCAAGCACTTCTATAGTCGCAAGCTCTCTTTCCCGTTCGGATATGTTTATGGAACTGAGGTTGAGCAGCACCACGAACGCCAACGCCCCCGCCGACACTATCAGCACAAGCACCACCAGGTTAAGGCTCTTGATCATATCTCCAAATGTACCCTCGGTAGCATACGTGAAGGTAAGGGACGACACGCCTGTTTGATCCAATATCTCATTGGCCATGGTGGTGGACTCTCTTTCGCCCAGCAGTACGAGCATGGAGTTATATTCTGGCTCTTCGTTAAAGAGCGTTTGGTACATATCGGGCGTCATATAAATATTGTGCAGAAAATAATTTTCGGCTATAGCGGCCACAGCGACATCAACAGCTGGGTACCCATCCTCTTTTATCGTTATGTCGTCGCCGACAGACACGCCAAGCAATTGGGACAAACGCTCTGTGATTACCACGCCCTGGTTGCTAAAATCGTATTGCGCGTGTGTTCTGCGATCGCGAAAGATGATGTACCTGTCAAATTCTTCCGTTGTTTCGGGTACCACCAGTGAAGCCTGGCGGGTGGTGTAAAGCCCGGCGGGATCGTAGGAGTCCACATTTTTTTGTTTTAGCTTGACAAAACCCTCCACGCGCTCTTCCTGCAATATGTCGCCTACGTTGGTGAGGTCACGCTCTTTAGCCGTGTCTGAAAAGGCTACAGACATGTCGTAGTGGCATATCTCGCCATATTGCAACGACATTAGCGCGGTTATGGAGTCGCGCAGGCCAAACGCGGTCAACAGAAGCGCGGTGCAACCCCCTATGCCTATTACGGTCATGAAGAAACGTTTCTTGTAGCGCGTGATATTACGCATGGTGACTTTGTGTGTAAACGTAAGGCGTTTCCATATAAACCCCACATATTCAAGCACGGTGCGCTTGCCCGCCTGAGGCGGCTTTGGACGCATGAGAGAAGCGGGAGTTTCGCTCAGTTCGCGAACACAGGAGAATACTGCGGCAAAAACTGTGAAAAAGGATGCTATGCCGGTTCCGATAAACCAATATGTGTAATTAATCGGGGTGACAGTGGGCGGCAGGGAGTATAGGCTAGAGTACATTGTTGTTACCAGCTTTGGGTATATAACCATGCCTACGCGCCCGCCAAGCAAACCGCCCACCAGCGAGGGCGCGCCGGCGTAAAACAAATATTTTGATATAATTGTACCATTTCTGTATCCAAGGGATTTAAGGGCGCCTATTTCGACGCGGCGCTCTTCCACAAGGCGTGTCATAGTCGTAAGGCTGACCAGTGCCGCAACAAGGAAAAACAACAAGGGAAATACATTGCCAATGGCCGCTATTTTATCGGTATCTTGAGCGTAGCTCGCGTAACCGGGGTTGCTGTCCCTGTCCAGCACATACCATTCTGGCAGCTCAATATCGTCCAATCTGGCGCGGGCGACATCTAGCGCGTCACGTTGCTCATTTATTTCATCCATTGCTTGCGCGCGCGCGTTAGCAAGTTCCATCAGGGCCGACTCCAGCGCGAGCCGCTGCGCGGAAATATCAAGCGATTCTATTATTACGCTCGGTTGCGAGGCGTATATATCGGTCGTTGACGAAGAATCAGCCGATTGAGAGCTTTGGTTTAGCTCGACTAACTGAGAGGTAAGCAAGGCTTCCTGGTTAATAAAGCTTTCCGACATGGCCGCTTCTTGCAAATTCAAGCCAGTTTCCGCGTTTACTATGTTATTGTACGCCGCGTTGGTTATCTCGTGGTACCGCTTGACGATACGCGAGTCTCCCACCGCCTCTATTGCGTCGGCCACCTCGTCTACTTTATCAGTATATTCGTCATAAAAGCTCATAAGGCCCTTAAGACCTCTAACTTGAACAAACGCCTCACTGTAATAGGTTTGCAGAAAATTCTGGGGCGTCACATACGCGTAAAAATCTACCGTTCCATTGCCGATAGAGCCGCTGCCGCGCTCTAGTGAAGCATAGTAGGGAGATTTAGCGACACCGACTACACGAAACAGATTCGTTCGCAAACTGTTACGTAAATCGGAATCCCTCCCGCTGGTTAACTTTATTGTTTTGCCAAGCAATTGCGACAGCTCGTTCTCTACGAAAATCTCGCCGGGGCGCGAAGGTAAACGACCGCTGATTAATTCGGGTGTGTTTACTTCGCTTATGCTATGCAATTTTATTACATACGCTTCACCGTTGTACTCCCACGCTGTATCTATGCTATAAGAGCCATGTACGCTTTCGACCCTGGGCACCTGGGCAATCGCTTCCAAATCGTCGTCTGTTATGCCAACGGTGCTGATGACGCGTATGTCCATTAAGTTGTGTTCGTCAAAGTACATATCGCCTGTCAACTTCATGTCGGCGCCTGTCGCCCCCAGGCCAGAAAAAAAGGATACGCCCAAGGCGACGATAATAGCGATGCCCAAGAATCTGCCGAACGTATTTTTTATTTCCCTAAAGACATCTTTGTTAAACGCGTTCATATGGCAACACTTTCGCCTCTTTTCCCGTCATGGCAATAAATAATATCGTAGTAGACCTACCATTCTATTTCTTCTACAGGTATAATCTTTTGATTAACAGACACCTCGCTGACCTGCCCGTTGCGCATTTTGATAATTCGGTCCGCCATGGGGGTTATGGCCAGGTTATGTGTTATAACGACGACGGTCATACCCTCGCTACGGCACGTGTCTTGCAGTAGTTTTAACACTTCCTTGCCCGTCACGTAATCCAGAGCGCCGGTCGGCTCATCGCACAGCAAAAGTTTTGGATTTTTTGCCAGCGCGCGCGCGATACTGACGCGCTGCTGCTCTCCTCCCGACAACTGGGATGGAAAGTTTTTTAGCCGTTGTTCCAGCCCCACCTTCCGCATCACCGCTTCGGGATCTAAAGGGTCTCGGCTCACCTGGGTAGCGAGTTCAACATTTTCCAGCGCGGTCAAATTATGCATGAGATTGTAAAATTGAAATACAAAGCCTATGTCGTAACGTCTATATGTAATTAGCTGTTTGCGCCCATACTCATGCACGTTTTGCCCGTCAACGATAATCTGTCCCTCGTCAGAGGTATCCATACCGCCCAAAATGTTAAGCACGGTTGATTTGCCCGCACCGCTTGCCCCGACAATAACGGCGAACTCACCCCGTCGTATCTCGAACGAGGCATCGTTTAGCGCGGCGACTGTGACCTCGCCCATTTGGTACCTTTTAAACACATGTTGCAAAGTTACAAACGCGCTCATAAAAAGAACTCCTCAAGGGCAAAAGCCGCGCCCTCATTGTTGTTGGTTCTGGTTACAAAATCCGCCGAGTTTTTGACAGCGTCAGACGCGTTACCCATCGCCACGCCCATGCCGGCGGATTTTAGCATGTCTATGTCATTGTCGTCGTCACCGATTGCAACGACCTCACTTGGCTTTATGTTGAAATGTTCACACAATATCCTGAGTCCGTGCGACTTGCCCACGTCTTTAGCCGTTATAAACAATTGATTGGACCACAACAGGCGTGTGAGCACCTCGCAGCCATGCGTTGTGGTGATACCGCCCAAAGCGGCCTTTACGGCGTCGGTTTGATCCGGAGCGCCTATGGCGACCACCTCATAGATCTTCTCTCCCTTAGTTTTAACAAGTTGTAGATTTTTAATGTTGCGCACTCCAAACCATATTTTGTAGGGAATGGATCCAAGTTTTATCAATAGTGAATTGTTGTCTTGCGTGTAGAAATCATAGCCGCGAATGTTCTTGTTTTTTACGTACCAATAATATCGCTTGTCTGTGATGACCTCTACATTAACGTCGTATTGGGCGACAATGTCAAGCACGTCAGACATTACGCCGTGGGGCAGGGCGTTTTCGAAAATTGCGCTTCGCCGGGCGACATCGTACATGACCATACCGTCTACGCACATACACGGGGTAGAAAGGCGCAGGGCTCGATGCACGGGTATGGTGGAGTTCACATTGCGTCCGGTGCAGAGGCAAATAATAACCCCATTGTCTGATATACGTTTTATTACATTTTTTGTCTGTTTGGTGATGGATTTCCATGTAGTTACCAGTGTTCCGTCTATGTCAAGTAAGGCCATTTTATACAATATGGTATTCATCTCTTTTCTTTTTATATTTACACTTGGGAAGCCAATGCTTACGGGAGGATAGAAAATAAAGGGAGCAAAAAGCCCCCCTGTGTAACTTACCTTCCAATCTTATCTCAATCATGACCACCAGCCTAACTGGTGGTCATGATCCGGCGGCCCAATCCTCAAACATCAGACCATTGATAACCTCGAAGTGCCGGACATTGCCTGTGACAAGCGTGCACCCGCCAGCTATGCAGAACGCGGCGATGAGCAAATCCATGTCCGCTACCGTTCTCTTTGCTTTGTAAAGGTCTGCATAGATACGGGCTCCTAGTTCTAATGATTTCGCGCTCACTTCACCGACAGGGCATCGCTCGGTAAGGATGTAATACGAGTTCTCCCTCTTTGGTACAGACTTGCAGAGGAACCCGCGCCTTATCTCATAGTGGACGAGCGGCGGTATAATAATCTCATCTCCGCGCGCTACAGCAGCGTCGAATTTCTGGCGGACAAACGGGTCGTCCCGCAAAAATCGAATGATTGTGTTGGTATCCAAAGCGTATCTCATGACTTCATCCCTCATCCGACAGATCAACAAGCTCGCGGTCAAGCCTTACCCTTGGAAAATCGGGCATCTCCTCATCGGCTGCATCTTTTATTGCGGCATGGAGACTATTCAGCCAAGCCATCCGCTCCTCCCGGCCTTCGTCAACAGCCACGTCGTTATAAACAAGCACCACTTGAACACGCTTCGGAAACGATATGACTTCGAGCGGGGTAAACCGCCCATTTTCCAGATATCCATTAACTGCCCTCATGGTTCTTCCCCTTTCTCATCAACATCATAATACCTTCCTGTCATCCAGTCGCAGAGAATATCCCTACGCCCTGATCGTAGCATAAATAAATATGGGGGGTCAATAGATAGCGAAATATTAACCTATTCGTTTCGCTCATTCTTTCTGGTCTATTATAAGCATCGCGTCGCCAAAACTAAAAAATCTGTACCGCCGCGCGATAGCGGATTCATATGCCGCCATGATGTTGTCAAACCCCGCAAGGGCGGACACAAGCATAAGCAGGGTAGATTCGGGCAGGTGAAAGTTGGTGATAAGCGCGTCCGTTGCCTGAAACTTATAGCCGGGATAAATAAAAATATTGGTGCGCCCGCTTTGGGGGGATATTATCGTTTGATTATATGTGGTACGCGACAAACTATATGACTTATCGTCTTGCGCATCCGCAGACTTGGCGACACTCTCCAATGTGCGGCAGCTCGTCGTGCCCACCGCGAACACCTTGCCGCCACGTTCGCGCGACTCGTTTATAAGGCGCGCCGCCTCTTCGCTCACCTCATAGCATTCGCTGTGCATTTTGTGATCCAAAATATTATCCGTCTTAACGGGAAGGAAGGTGCCGAGCCCGACGTGCAAGGTTAGGTAAGCGATATTCACACCCATGGCCGATATGCTATTGATAAGAGCGTCCGTAAAGTGCAATCCGGCGGTAGGCGCGGCAACCGATCCGTCTTTGTCGGCATAAACGGTTTGGTAGCGGTTTTTATCGCTTAGCTTTTGCGTGATATAAGGCGGCAACGGCATCTCTCCCAATGTATGGAGGATCTGTTCAAACACGCCCTCGTACTCAAAATGTATAATGCGCTTGCCCGCCTCCAATACATCCGTCACACGCGCGATCAGATTGTCGGAAATAATAACAGTGTCGCCCATTCTCAAACGCCGCCCCGGCTTTACTAGGGCTTGCCAGTTATCTTTATCTATTCGCTCCAAAAGGAGAATCTCTACGCGCGCGCCGGTTGGTTTGCAACCTAAAAGGCGAGCCGGAATAACTTTGGTGTTGTTAAGCGCCAAGCAATCTCCGGGGGATAGATAATCGACAATGTCAGTGAATTTACGATGTTGAACGCTGCCGGTTCGCTTATTAAGAACGAGCAACCGACTGGACGATCTGTCGCTTGGAGGGGCTTGCGCGATAAGTTCTTTGGGCAGGTGGTAATAAAAATCACGCGTTTTCATATTCTGCTGCTCCGATTAATGGCTGGTACGTTTTTCATTGTGGCAGTCGAGGGTTCACATAGGCGGTCTTGTTTTTAACGTAAATGACCATGCCTGGTTTGGCTCCGTTCGGTTTTTTTACATGACGCTTCAAGGTATAGTCAACCGGAACAAGGGAAGATTCGCGCGCTTTGCTATAGTAGGCCGCTATCCCGGCGGCCTGATCTATGGCCGCGTCGCTTACGCTTCGGCCATCCGCGCGAATGATCACATGCGAGCCGGGTACCCCTTTAGTATGCAGCCACAGATCATTCGGTTCGGCAAGCCGCAGGGTTATCTCATCATTTTGTCTGTTGTTTTTTCCTACGATAATAACGAACCCATCCGCAGAGGTGTATTGCAGTGGTTTGGTCTTGCTTGAGCCCCGCGCCATTCTGCCCGCGTTTTTACCCTTTGCGTGTTGTTTTGACCTGGAATAGCCAGACTCGACAAGCTCATCCCTAATCTCTTCGATCTCCGCTTCGCTTTCGGCATTGTCCAGCGCGTTTTGCACACTGTACAGATAATCCATGTCGACCTCGTTTTGTTTTATTTGTTCTGTGAGCGCGGCGTGGGCGCGTTTGGCTTTTACATATTTGGTAAAATATCGCTGCGCGTTTTCGGCGGGAGAAAGCTCGGCGTCCAGTTCTATTTCAACAATGGCGCCGGGGTTGACATAATCTGACGCGTTAAATGTTGTCATGCCTTTTTTTATATCGTACATATTGGCCGTTATCAAGTCGCCCATGGCGCGAAATTGATCGCGCTGTTCGGCGTCGCGCATCTCGCGGGCATGTTTATCCGCCTTTTTGGCGCATCGTTCGAGATTGGTTTTTATTAGTCTGCGCAGCTCCGACGTTTTTTGGTTAATGCGATAGGCCTTGTGTCGTTTTGAATAAAATGTTTCAATCATAACAGACACAGACTCATAATCTTCATAAGGGGCGCTAGCAAACCGCGACATAGGCACACAGATAAAATCCTGCGGCGCGCCGTCACTGCCCATTATGACGCGGTTGATAAAATTTCCGGCGCGCGCGCGTTCAAATAGATTGTTAAATGAATTGAAAAGAGCGTTGCGTTGCGTATCGCTCATTGTGCTTGTGGGAAGTGAGGAGTCTATGCCCGCTGTCTCACAAATGTTTGCGGCCATGGCCGGGCTTATGCCATTGAAATTTTGATATATGGCGTATTGTGCGGTGGTGCCGCTTGAAAGCAGGGAAAAAAACTGTTCTCGAGAGCACTCTAGGGGGTCCGACTTGTCCCCAGGGGGAGAAGAGTAGGTGAAACCGGGCAAAATCGGACGCACGGCGCTTTTGTCATAAGAAATGTGTTTGGCGGCCTCCAGGACGCGGCCTTTACCGTCCGCCAAAATAACATTACTATGCTTACCCATCATCTCTATAATCACACGCTTAACCGTAGAGTCGCGCATTTCGTCCAGCGACTCGATCCATATCTCAATGATACGCTCAAAGCATGGTTGAGTGATGTTTACTATGCGCCCGCCGATCAAGTGTTTGCGCATCACCATGCAGGCCATCGGGGGTGTGAAAGGGTTTTCAGAAATTATAGACGTTAGATGCGCACGGGGTTGGGACGCGTTGGAGGTCATGATTAATCTATGGTTTTTTCCCTTGGCGCGAATGTTGAAGATAAACTCATCGGCTTCGGGCTGATTTATTTTATCCACGCGTCCGCCTAACAACTGCTCTCGCAGCTCACAAACGACGGCGGCAATGGCAAATCCATCTAGGGGCAAAAAAATCACCTATTATTACGTTAAAGTTTAGGTTATTATACCAAACGAATTTGTCAAACACAAGCGCAGCTTGTGTTCACGAGCGCAGCTTGTGTTCACAACCAAAAACCCGCCTTGCAGAAATAATTCTGCAAAACGGGCTTTTACGCGGCTTGCTAAACGTATTGGAATTGCGGATTATTATGTTTCCTGGGGAGCGTCAACAGGACATACGCCCGCGCATGCGCCGCAGCTGATACACACGTCGGCATCGATTACATACTTATCGCTTCCTTGAGATATGCAGCTAACGGGACATTCGGCTTCACACGCGCCGCAGCTGATGCAAGAGTCGCTGATTTGATATGCCATAAAGGCCTCCTTGGTCATTTTTGTTTATTATATAATACCGCTCTGCACTTGGCAACATAGGAATTTTTGAGTATGCGGACAATCTCATTGACCACAGAGGCGAGTATTGACATAAGTAGCAAGTCATGCCATAATACTTACAATATCGTTGTCAAAGGATTAATATGAGGGATAGTGCGAATATCCGCGCGGTGTTTCCGATAAAGGTACGCGCACCCTTTTTTGAAATTAGAAAGGATTAGCTAATGCGATTTATCCAGGAGTTTAGAGAAAACGATCACATCATAGACCACTATCTTTGTAAGAGTAAACAGAGCTTAAAAACACGCACGGGCAAAACCTATTTTTCGCTCAAACTGCAAGACAAAACAGGTATTATCGATGGGAAAGTGTGGGAAGTTACGCGTGACATCCAAAACTTTGACGAGAAGGATTTTATCAAAATAGACGGACTGGTACTTACATATCAGAACGATTTGCAGATAAAGATAAATCGCATACGCAGATCTGCGCCTGGTGAGTACGCCCCTATTGACTACATTCCCCAAACGGATAAAGATATTGCTACTATGTATGACAAACTGCAACAGTTTGTAAAGTCCATCACCAATCCATATTTGCATAAATTGCTGGAAAACATGCTTACCAATAACCCAACAGTCGCAAAAACATTTCAAAACCATTCCGCCGCGAAAAACATGCACCACAATTTTTTGGGCGGTTTGCTGGAGCATACCCTGTGTGTGACAGAAATATGTGAATTTCTCGCGCCGCGTTATAAGCATGTTAACCGTGATTTGCTCATAACCACGGCTATTTTGCATGATCTGGGAAAAATCTATGAGCTTTCGCCTTTTCCAGAGAATGATTATACCGACGATGGCCACTTGCTTGGTCACATTGTCATGTGCGCAGAGATGATATCGCGTGAGGCGGACAGCATAGAGGGCTTTCCCAAGCGCCTTAAGTCCCTTGTTATACATTCCATTTTATCGCACCATGGTGAATATGAGTACGGTTCGCCAAAATTGCCTAAAATTATTGAAGCATATATCCTGCACTTTGCTGACAACGCGGACGCCAAACTTAAAATGTTTGAGGACTCTCTCAATGAGCTTAATCCCAAAACGCAATGGTCGCCCTATAACAAGCTGCTTAACCGCAACATAACAGATTCGGCGTACTCGCCTCCAATTCATGAAGAAGAATGATATCGTAACCCTTGATATAACAGACCTCAACAGCGCCGGGCAGGGCGTGGCCCGCAAAGATGATATGGCTGTGTTTGTAAAACACGCCCTTCCCGGCGAGAGTGTTGTGGCGCATGTGATGTCGGTTAAAAAGTCATACGCTTTCGGAAAACTGATTCACATAATCAACACAGCGGAGGAACGAATAGACCCTCCCTGCAAGATATTTGGCAAGTGCGGCGGTTGTGACCTGCAACACCTGCAATACGCCGCGCAGTTGGCGTACAAACGCAAAAAGGTGGTTGACGCGCTAAGACGGATAGGCGGGATTGAGTGCGAAACGCTTAGCGATACCATTGGTATGGACGCGCCTTTTGGCTATAGAAACAAGGCGGCTTTTCCTGTTGCCGAGCAAAACGGGCGTACTGTTCTTGGCATGTATGCCGAACGTTCGCATCGCGTTATCCCGCTGTCAGATTGCCGTATCTTACTGCCTAACGCCAATCGCCTGCTGAACGTATTGAGCGAACTAATCGCGCCGCGCAGATCGACCGCGCTTATACAGCCCTACAATGAAGAGACGGGGAAGGGGATTTTGCGTCACGTTATGATACGCGCGAGCCACGCCACAGGCGAGATGATGATCTGTTTTGTGGTTAACAATTTTAACAATTATAGATTCCCCAATGAAGAGCGGCTTGATATGCTAAAATTGATGCCCAACATCAAATCGATTGTGCTTAACAGCAATGTATCTCCCGGAAACGCGATAATGGGCAAGCATACAAAGACCCTGTACGGAGAAGATCGCATACATGAGGTGATCGGCGGGGTGCGCTACGCTGTTTCGGCGGACGCGTTTTTCCAGATCAATACCGCGCAGACGGAAAAGCTGTATGCCCTTGTGGCGGATTACGCGCAGTTGACCGGCGAAGAGATCATTTGGGATATCTATTGCGGGGTCGGAGGGATTGCGCTGTACCTCGCAAGGCAATGTCGTTACGTCATCGGGGTAGAGATAAACGCACAGGCGGTGAGCGACGCAAGGCACAACGCGAAAATTAACAACATAACAAACGTTGAATTCTTTGCCGCCAACGCGCCAAGCTGGATAGAACAGGGTATGGAGACCCGATTGTCTGAAACTCCGCGCAATGATTACCCCGCGCCGGACGTGATCATTCTGGATCCGCCGCGAAAGGGCTGCGAGCGCCCCTTATTGGACGCGCTGCTAAAGATTCGCCCCATGAAGATTATATATGTATCGTGCGACCCCGCCACGCTGGCGCGGGATGCCCGAGTATTGCGCGATGGAGGCTATACCCTGCGCCTCGCCGCCCCTGTTGATATGTTCCCGCAAACATGCCATATAGAAACAGCAGCGTTGTTGCAAAGGCAATAGAATGGCTGGGAGTCTTAGAGTTTAGGCGATTTTTAAAATTACAGGCGAGTTAGGGCTTTTGGGTAAGCCCTATTTTTATACTCATATGCGATAACATTTACCAGCCCGCAACTATTGGTTGCGCTCCTGATATAAAGCTATTTTCTGGTATTGGCAAACCTTTTCGTTTGTGAGTATAGTAGGCACAAGGCGCTAACTCATACTATTATATTTCTTTCCGGAAACCGGGGACGATTAAGATGTGCTATTATAATTCTTTAATTGCCAATAAACTCTAAATGAGCGTACTTGGTAAAAATGCACAAAATGATTAGGAGCAAAGGTCATAGAGGATCTCAATGGGTGTACCGTGTGCATGTTGATAAATGAAAGAGATTCTGCCTCTCAAAATATCTTTCCGCAATAAACGCACGCCATCGCCAAAAGACATATTACTACCAAGACCTCTCGTACACAACAAATGACATAAAGACATAATTGTCCATAAGCGCTCTATGCCTTTGATAGAGCGGATTTGGTATTTTCCAAAGCTGTATATGCTGAAATGATATTTGTTTAATAGCCGAACGTATCGGCCCATCATCCCAGCGCTTATCTGAAAGGAAGCTGCTTATGGTTGTGCGATGGTAGTCGCTGACTTCTTCTATGTCTGTCATTTTCGCTGTAAACCCTTTAATTGCCATCGCTGTCAATATTGCTGTTAAGTGCTTTACAATTACGCGCGAATATTTCGAGTCTAAATTTATTGCTTTTAAAAA